>JAKLIR010000348.1 GCA_022709505.1 bacterium
CCATTCCCATTATTCCGCCGGGGAATTCAAGCAATTCCCCCGCCATCGCGCCGCTTAATCCGTATATGCGGGCAATCCCGTCACCAACTTGTAGAATTGTGCCGACATTGGCCATTTCCACTTTGGTTCGGTATTGTTCCAGTTGGTCGCGGAGGACCGAACTGACTTCTTCTGGTCTCAGGCCCATGAGCCGATCACCTCATCTTGTTTATACCTTCGCAGAATGCAGAGCTTCGCTGAGCTGTGCGAGACTGCTCTTGATACTTCCATCGAACACCTTGTCCCCGATCTGCACTTTGATCCCGCCGATCAGTGACGAATCCACTACTTCGTTTATTTCGACTTTCTTGCCGGTGCTTTTTGAAAGGCCGGCCGCTATTGAGCTTTTCAATTCTGGAGAAAGCTCGAAAGGCGTGTAAATCTTCGCGGTTTCCTGTTTGTTGTGATCCATGAGGAGAATCTTGAAATCTTCCCATATCAATTCGATATACGGTTCTCGATTCTTATCCACCAACATGTTCACAAAATCAGCAAACAGATCGCTTACGCTGTTTTTGAGCAGCTTTTCCAAGAGTGCTTTTTTCTCGGTGTTCCCGATCGCCGGATGGAATAGAAATGACTTTAGATCCGAGTTCTCGGTTATCATATTGATAATTACCGGATAATCTTTTTCAATCTCAGCGAGTTTTCCATTCTTATTCGCGAGGTCGAAAAGCGCTCTTGCATATCGAGTCCCGATTGCTCGTTTCAACATTTTCGGTCTGCTCCGTTAATCAGCCTTTTGGACCGTATCGAGCTGATCCAAGAATTTCCGGGCGAGTGTTTCGTGCGAACTCCGGTCAACTTTTTCTTCGAGAACCTTGGTCGAGATATCAACCGCGAGGCCGACTGTGTAATCACGAAGTTCTATTCTCGCTTTGCGAGTTTCTTCCTGTATGGCGTTGAGAGCTTTCTGTTTTTCGAACTCAGCCTGTTTACGGGCGTCTTTCACGATACCCTCGGCCATTTCGTGCCCTTTGCGAAGCTCCTCCGCCAAATGCTGTTGCGCTTCTTCGTCGATTTTCGCGAGCCGAGTCTTGTAAGCGGCTTCGAGTTCTTCGTTCTTTCTCTTTGCCTCATCAGCCTTGTCGAGCATGTCCTTTACTTCTTTTTCACGGGCGTCGATGAACCCGAGAATGGGCTTCCACAAGAACTTTTTGAGAGTAAAGAAAAGAATCAGAAAACCGACGATCTGAATTGCAAGTTGCATAGGCTTTACGCCCATTGTCTGCAGTACTTCCACCTGACACCTCCGAGCTATGAGCCCATAGGAGAGCGACGTCTATCACGCCGCCGTATTTGTGTTGTTTGGGATAGCCTTTTCAGACTTTCCCCATGAGCAAGAAGACAACGAGAAGCGCATAGATGGTGAGAGCTTCGATCATGGCGCATCCGATGATCATGGCTACCTGAATCTTACCGGCGGCCTCAGGCTGACGTGCTATCGCCTGCACTGCGTTTCCAACAGCCTGTCCGATACCCATACCTGAGCCGGCGGCCGCGATTCCAACACCGAGCGGAAGAGCTAATCCTAAGAAATTACCTGCGTCCATTAATACGTCCCCCTTTCATGGGTTAAAAATTACTTCTCTATAAGAACCTCGCCCCGGGTTTCCGTTTCCCCACCCACCCGCGGGTTCGGTATCTTTCTTTTTTAGTGATGCTCCTCTTCGTGCGCGGACATCAGCACCAGATACGCCGCGCTCAATGATGTGAACACAAGAGCCTGTATCAGTACGAATATCAAGGAAAGCGGGAAAAACAGAACTTGCAACGGGATCGGAATGAACGGCACTCCGACCGTCAGAAGAACCAACGCCGCTATTACAACATCTTCGCCTGTCATATTGCCGAAAAGTCGGAAGGTGAGAGAAAGCGGTTTCACGAATTCTCCTATTACATGGAGAACGAGAAACAACGGCTTTAGGAACAAATCCAACGGCAGAATCCCCGAGCTTTCACCCAAAAGGTGTTTCATATAGCCTTTTATCCCGTTCTGCTTTATCCCATGGTATTGAACCAAGAAAAACACACAGATCGCAATCGCGAGCGGCACATTTATGTTCAGCGCTATGGGCGATTTCGCAAACGGGATTAGTCCCAGCAAAGCCATTCCTAAAATATATATGAAAATCGTCCCGCAAAACGGAGTGAAAGCGGCGCCGAGTTTATCGCCCATTATACCGCTTACATAATCTTTCATTCCGAGCACATATAACTCAAGCAATGACTGCATGCCGGTTGGTACTTTTTTAAGCTTCCTGCTCACGCTCCATGAAATCGCAACCAAAATGACCACTACGAGAAGCGCGAATATGATGTTCGCCAGATCGCCGTAATTGATCCCCCAGAACCCTTTTCCCACAACATCGTCCGTCATTCCCTTGTGGAAAAAAGAGCGAACGTAATCGACGATATTCGCAAGTTCCGGGATCGCATGCTCTCCGCCGTGTCCTTCGGCGACCGCTTTTCCGTGTTCTACAATCTTCTGTTCAGCGCTCATTCAGGCAAGCCTTCTTTTTTGATAAGTTTGTAGGACTGCACGAGCAAAATCCCCAACACCGCGGAAAAACCCACGACGATCGAAACCGGGTTGCACACCTGAAGATACGCAAGGCCCGCAAGCCCTCCGATCGTGACGGTCATTCCGAAAAAAGCGAAGAAAATCCTGATTGGTTTTCTTTCAGCGTTGGTGAAATAAATCACAAGCTTGTTCAAGAAAAAAAAGTTTGCAATTGTCAGAATTGAAGAAATAACATAGCCCTGAGCGAATTTTTGAGGTAAATGGGTTTTGGCTATGTACATCGATGCCCCTACTATCACGGTGATGACCAACGAGGTCTTTATTATATGATGCATGAATGTTTTGTCAATATTATTTTTCATAAAAATATTGCTCTTGCACCGTCCCGTCTGCTAATTAATTTTTTTTATTGTTTCATACACCTGAACCGCACCGGCGATGAATCCGATTAGTAAGCATATCACAAGTATGATGTTATTTGAAGGAAATTTTTTTTCGAGGAAATGCCCGGCGATATATCCGATTAAAAGTCCGCTCACCATATACCACGGTATTCCGAGATACACAGCAAGTTTCTGCATCAATTCTTTTCTTTCTTTCTCTTTTTTTTCTTTTTCGCCGTCGCCGTTTTCTGGCATACGCCACCTTCATCCTTTCGGATTCCCGCCGTTCGAACAAAATTAAGGCTTCTCAGGTTTGCCTGAGAAGATCAACCGTTCCCTTTTAAAATCGACACTACTTCGGCCTTCCGTCTTTCGAGTTCCTTGGGATCGCGGGTTTCAAGGTTGAGCCTTAATAGGGGTTCCGTGTTGCTTCCTCTCACGTTGAACCACCAGCCGTCGAGTTCGACGCTAAGCCCGTCGAGGTGAAATACTTTTCCCGAGCCGCTGTATTTCGCTTCGAGTTTTTTCAGGATGGCATCTTTGTCCTCGACTTCGAAGTTTATTTCTCCCGAGTGCGCATAGCGCAGTGCGGGGGCGGCAAGTTCACTGAGTTTCTTCCCGGATTCATAGAGGAGGTTCAATATGCTGATGAGCGCGATAGCCGAGCTTTCAGTGAAATTATGCGCCCTGAAGTAGAAATGCCCTGAAAGTTCGGCTGCGAAAACAGCATCGTTCTGACGCATCTGCTGTTTGATAAAAGCATGGCCCACTCTACATTGAATCGATTTGCCGCCGAGTTCTTCCACGGTCTCGAAACATGCTTTTGTCGATCTGAGGTCGAACAACACCGTGGCGCCCGGATTGGATTTCATAAGATCGCGCGCTATTATAGCTCCGGCCACATCCGCCCGGACCGTCCGCCCCTGCTCATCAACAAACACGCATCTGTCCGCGTCGCCATCGATCGATGCTCCGAGATCCGCTCCGGTCTCGAGCACTTTCTTTTTCAAATCCACAAGGTTTTCCTCCATGAGCGGATTCGCTTCATGGTTCGGAAAATTTCCGTCCGGCTCCATGTAGAGCGGAATGAAGTCCACTTCGAGCCCTTCGAATATATGAGGATACGTGAGAGTGCCGGAGCCGTTCGCGCAATCGACCACGACCTTCAGCTTTCGGCCCTTGCCGAACTTCGCGAACGACCGGGTGAACGCCGCGAAATCATTCAGGACTTCCTTTTTTATTATCGTTCCCTTTCGGTCGGGTTCGGCG
>JAKLIR010000349.1 GCA_022709505.1 bacterium
TTAGGACTTATAATTAACGAAGTGAGAAAGATGTCAGTACCGAAAAATCGAGGCGGCGGGGACGCTCTGTATTTCACACTGCTCGTCGCGGTAATGGTGTTGTCCCTGCTGATAAGATTGAGGCATGCGGAAG
The DNA here is from genome assembly GCA_022709505.1 of bacterium. Lineage (GTDB taxonomy): Bacteria > UBP15 > UBA6099 > UBA6099 > UBA6099 > JAKLIR01. The sequence goes on from JAKLIR010000349.1 coordinate 134, forward strand.
ACCCTCTCGGCGGTTTCCATTCTTATAACGAAGGCTGGTACGCCTATATAGCCTCGAATTACACCAACTTCAGGTCGCTGCTTTTTCCGGTGACTCCTTTCGGAAATATCGACTATAACATTTCTCCGTTTCTTTCGTACGCGCTTTTTGCGGTCCGGTCGTTGTTCGGCGCGGAAGAGTTAAAGATGAGGCTCGTCCCGATCGTTTTCAGCGTGATGACTATTCCTGTGATAAGCGCCATGGGCGCGAGGTTTTTCAGCCGACGCGCCGGATTGTTCGCCGCTGTGTTTTACGCTGTCGCTCCGGTGAGCGTGATTGTGGGGAGAAACATTCAAACGGACGCCGTATATGTTTTTTTGATGTCGTTTTCGCTCCTTCTCTATTTGAAATCCGAAGAAGCGGAGGGGATGAACAGGGTCATATACCCTGTGACGGGCGGCCTTCTGTTCGGAATTGCGTTTCTCACAAAACAATTCGTGCTTATAATATTGCCTCCACTGATACTCTGGGAAACCGTGAGGGCGAGAGGGTTTCGGTGGATAGGCGTCAAACAGTTTGTGTTTGCGATATCCGCCGCGATACCGCCGGCGCCGTTTTTTCTGTACCATTTGATTTTTCATTCAAAACTCTTATTCGAATCCCAGCACAAGCTGTCATCCGGGCAGTTTGAAATCGATGTCCTGAACAACATTTCATACACCGGCGCGGAGTTCTGGTGGGGATACTCTCCTTTTCTGATGGGACTTGTGATTGCGGCGGCTGTTTATTTTTTGGTGAAAAGGAACGGGATGGCGTCTTTACTCATGACGGTCTCCGGTTTTTTCTACGTATTTTTCCTGTTCTGGCACGGGCACGGATACTATATACTTTTCGCCGCGCCTTTTTTGTGTCTTTTGGCGGGGAGTTTTCTCGCGCAGGTTAGATTCCGTCCGGCGGCGAACGCGGTCGCGGTAGTTGTTGTCGCGATGACGCTAATACATTCGATTGCATTCATGTGCGCCGTCAAATACGGCTTCACCGAACTGAGAGACCTCGGCCGGTTGATGAAAATGCGTCATAGACCAGTGGCGATCGTAACCGATTTGTTGGAAGGTAGCTATTATCCGCCTCTGATTTATTACAACCGTGGCATTGACGTTTTGACCGAGGAAGATTTACAGATGCTACGTAAAGATTCGGTGGCGTTCGACTCCGACAGGGATGTGTTCATAGTGGGGCTTGCTGGGGCGGACGATAACAAGATGCCCGCGGCGAGGTTGTACATCGACCGCCCTGCGTACGGGCTGTTCATCATGGGATACTTTGTAGCGGTTCAGCCAGAGAATGAACATTTTTTCAAAATAGATCGTATAATCATTCAAAAGGTCGGCGGAATGGGTTTGAACGGGATAAGGCCGATAGGGATGCAGCACAGTCTTGTTCTGGGGCTTCTGCCCCATGGACGTCCGGTTCTTATGAAGAGCGGGCTTATTGACTTCGGAGTGGGAGCTGGTGAAAAATAACGTGACTCAAAAAAGAGCAGGCTTATGAAATATTTAAAAAAAGCGAAATTGATCGAAAACACAGTGATAACTGATGACTGCAGGCGACTGAAGCTTGAATGCCCGGAGATCGCCGCGGAAGCGGCGCCCGGTCAGTTCGTTCAAGTGAGGACATGGGATGAAAACGGCCCTTTACTTTCGCGACCGATCAGCATAGCCGGCGTTTCAAACGATAGGAAGCACATCGAGCTTTGGGTGAGGATTGTCGGGAAAGGCACGAAGGCGATATGTTCGGCCGGGGTAGGGGATGAGGTGACCTTAACGGGGCCGCTTGGGAATGGATTCAAGCGGCCGGAGGCGGGCGAGCTGATTTATACGGCTGGGGGGAGTCTCGGAGCCGCGCCTCTGAGATTTTTCGCTCAAAGGTTTTGCGGTTGCGGTGATCTCAAGTGCGTGTGCGGAGCAGCGACCGCCTGCGACATGTCTATATTCGACGATCCGGTGATAAAATCAACGGGAGCTGTTCTCACCACCGACGATGGTACGATGGGAAAGAAAGGGTTTGTCACGGATGCGTTGAATGAGTTGTTGGACGAAAAGGCGCCTGACAGGATCATCGCGTGTGGCCCGCATGCGATGCTCAAGGCAGTGGCGGCGATTGCGGCGGAAAGAAGAATAAAGTGCGAAGTTTCATTGGATACATACATGAGCTGCGGGATAGGCGCGTGCATGGGGTGCGCGGTTCCGATGTCGGCCGAATACGGAAAACCTTATGCTCACGCGTGCACGGACGGTCCCGTGTTCGATTCAAAGATGATTGATTGGGAGGCGTTTTGAACAAGCCTGACCTGAGTGTGAAAATAGGTAATTTGACGCTCAAGAATCCGGTGTTGGTTTCATCGGGCACGTTCGGATACGGGTGGGAGTTTTCCGACTTCTATGATGTCGGGATGCTCGGCGGCATTGTAACCAAGGCTATAACGCCTCTGCCGCGGCCCGGAAATCCTCCTCCGAGAACCATCGAGACTCCCGCGGGTCTTCTTAACGCGATCGGACTCGAAAACTGCGGGCTCGAAGCTTTCATCAAGGAAAAACTTCCTTTCCTCGGCGGGCTCGACACGGCGGTTATCGTGAACGTCGCGGGAGCTGGCGAAGATGATTACGACAAGGTAGTTTCGGAGTTGGCGGACAACAAAGATGTGGACGCCTTCGAGATAAACATTTCATGTCCCAACGTAAAAGAGGGCGGGATAGAATTCGGGACTTCGCCGGCCTCGGCGTCGAGGTTGATCGGGAAACTCAGGAAAAAAACGAAAAAAACCATAATTGCAAAATTGTCACCGAACGTAACTGATCCGTCAGAGATAGCTATCGCCGTCGAGGACGCCGGCTCGGATGCGATATCCATGGTGAACACGTTCAGGGGAATGGCGATCGATGCGGAAACGGGAAGACCCGTTTTGGGCAATGTGACCGGGGGCCTTTCAGGACCGGCGATCAAGCCGCTTGCCTTGTATCAAATATATCGAGTATCATTAAAAGTTAAGACGCCCATCATCGGAATGGGCGGAATTACGTCCGCCGCGGACGCGATTGAATTTGTTTACGCCGGGGCGGCGGCGGTTTCAGTGGGGACGGCGAACCTCGTCAACCCTGCCGCCGCGAAAGAAATATTGGACGGCATGGAAGAGTATTGCATCAGAAAAGAGATATCGAATATCGGTGATATCATAGGGAAAGCCCACTGATGTATCCGGGTGACCGATGAGAGAGAAAAAGAAAATCCGCGTGATGGTTGTCGAGGATTCGGCATACATGCGGTATGTCATATCGGAAATTTTGTCCGAGGACCCGGAGATAGATGTGATCGAAAAGGCTCGGGACGGAATGGACGCGCTCGAACGGCTTTCGACGGATATGCCTGACGTGATAACCCTCGACATTCAAATGCCCCGGATGGACGGCCTGACATTCCTCACGGAGATGCACAAGAAATATCGTATTCCCACGATTATGCTCAGCAGCCTGACATTCGAGGGCGCTGAAGACACCATAAAGGCTCTCGAACTCGGCGCGATAGATTTTGTTCCGAAACCAACCGGGGCGAAATCACTGACGCTTGACGATGTAAAGATAATGCTCCTCGATAAAGTTAAGATGGCGTCCGGGATAAAGGCTGAAATTCTCGCCCGCGAGGACAAACTTGAAAAAACAGTTTCGGCAAACGACGCCGCGACCGAAACGAAGGAAGCGCAAGCGGAGGCGACGCCGCACGCCGCGAAGAGCGTCAGAGTGCCGCTCCCGGAAAAGGTGCCGACGCTCAAAAGAGTGGTTGCCATCGGATGCTCGACCGGCGGGCCGAGGGCGCTGACGGAAATAATACCGTTGCTGCCGCGGGATTTGTCCGCGGGAGTCATAGTCGTCCAGCACATGCCTCCGCGTTTTACGACATCCCTCGCGGAAAGGCTCAACAGCATTTCCGAAGTAACTGTTGTGGAAGCTAAAAACGGCGACAAGGTCACGCCGGGAGTGGTTTACATTGCTCCGGGAGATTACCATCTTCTCGTCG
>JAKLIR010000035.1 GCA_022709505.1 bacterium
CAAGGCCGATCGAGCCGGTAAACACCGACACGACACCGAAACCGCCGAGAATTCCCGCCGCCACGTACAGGGCCCGCGGCTGCGCCAACATCTGCCCCACCACTTCCCCGCTGAGGTTTGTCTCTGATGCGGCGCTGGTCACCATTATACCGGTGGCGGTGGACATCAAAAGCGTGGGAATGGACGCCGCGAGGCCTTCCCCGATGGTCAGCATGGTATATGTTCTGATCGCGTCTCCCCACGACATCTTATGCAACACCACGCCGATGATGAAGCCGCCGATGATGTTTACGAGCGTGATGATGATGCCCGCTATCGCGTCTCTCTGAACAAAGCGGCTGGCGCCGTCCATGGCCCCGAAGTAATCCGCTTCCCGCTCGATCTTCTTCCTGCGCTCTCGCGCCTGTTCGTCGGTTATGAGCCCGTTGTTCAGATCGGCGTCGATGCTCATCTGTTTCCCGGGCATCGCGTCGAGAGTGAATCTCGCGGCGACCTCGCCTATGCGCTGAGCGCCGTGGGTGATTACGACGTAGTTAACGATTATTATGATCGCGAAAATGATCGCGCCGACCACGTAGCTGCCGCCCGTCACGAACGTGCCGAACGCCTTGATGATCTCTCCGGCGTCCGCGTTCAGAAGGATCGACCTCGTCGTCGTGATGTTAAGCGCGAGTCTGTAAATCGTGGATATCAGGATAACCGTGGGGAAAACCGCGAAATCGAGCGGCTCGTTTATGTACATGGTTATCAGGATGGTGATTATCGCTATCGTCAAACTCACGGCGACCAGCAGGTTGATCAGGAACGGTGGGACGGGAATGACCATCATTACGACGATCAAAACCACCGCCATAGGTAGGAAAAGCTCCGCCCGCCTGACAATCTCAGACAGGAACTTGACGATGCCGCTTTGAGGGCTCATCTAACGCGCGTTTACCCTTTTCTCAGTAATTAATCTGATAATTATATTAATACAATGGGATTATTACAAGCATTCTGTGGTGTTTTAAATTCCGAATTTATGCTGCTTCTTACTTATTCTGTAAACATAGGCGAGGATTTCCGCGACCGCCTTGAAAAGCTGCGGCGGGACGAACTCCCCCACATCCGCAAGCCGGAACAACGACTGCGCGAGCGGCTTGTCCTCGATTATGGGCACTTTGTTGTCACGGGCTATCTGTTTTATACGTTCCGCCACCACGCCGCCGCCCTTTGCTACAATTTTCGGAGCATGCATCTCATCCGCGTCGTATTCGAGCGCTATCGCAAGCTCGACCGGGTTGGTTATCACCACATCCGCGTTAGGCACCGCCGCCATCATCCTGCGCATCGCGATCTCTCGCTGCCGCTCCCTTATTCTCCGCCTTATCAGCGGGTCTCCCTCGCGCTGTTTGTATTCGTCCTTGACTTCCTGCTTTGTCATTCTCATGCTCTTCTCATAGTCGAACTTTTGATAGACGTAATCGAGAATCGCGATGAAAATCAAAAGAAGCGCGATTTTGAAGACGAGCCACATCGTCGTCTTCGCAAAAAGCACCATGGCCTGCGGGATGTCCATGTGCTGCATCTGCACGAATTCAGGGATGGCGTTCCTTATGGACGAGAAACAGATGTATCCTATGATTCCGATCTTGGCGAGGCTCTTTACCAGTTCGGTGAAGGAGCGAAGCGAAAAAAACCTCGAAAAACCCTTTATCGGGTCTATTTTGCTGAAGTTCGGTTTGATCGCCTCGAACGACACGAGCATCCCGACCTGAAGATAATTCACCGCGACCGCGACAACGGCGATCACCCCAACGACAGGTGCGAGAACTTTTATGCAAAACACTATCATGTCGAGAAAAATGTAGCCGACGTTCGTGAGCGTAAGGTCGGAAAGCCCTATGAGAACGGTCGGAGAAAACATCCATTTCATATATTTTCCCAGAGCGTCGAACATGCGGGGTCCGTAAAGCGCGATCATGGAAAAACCGATCAGGAGGATGAACGAGGAGCTCAACTCCATGCTCTTCGCAACCTGACCCTTTTTTCTCGCTTCCGACTTCCTTCGTGGAGTCGCCGGTTCTGTTTTTTCCTCTGTCGCCATTTGTCAGCTTATTTTGAGTTGCGGTTCATATTCGTAAATACGCGGTTTCCGGAGTTTCGCCCGTCAAGTCCCGCCCGCCATCCGGAGCAGCATGTATATGTCGCGGAACATGTCGTTGAAATAACCGTGCATAAGCGACGCCATCAGCATGACCGACGCCCCGAGCAGGAACAGCCCGGTGAAAATCTGAATCGGCAAGCCCACGATGAACACGTTCATCTGGGGAACCGTTCTCGCGATAACACCCATCCCTACGCTCACCATGAGAAGCGTGAAAATCATGGGCATTCCCACCTTGAACGCTATGACGAAAGCCTTGGTCAGCCACTCCGAAATTTCCCGCCCCATCGGCTCGGTGAGCCTGAAAGCGCCCAGCGGAACGATCGAATAGCTGTTCGCGATTATTCGAATGAATACGTGATGCCCGTCCAAAACCAAAAACAAAAGTATCGCTATGAGAAATTCGAATTGGCCGAGGATCGACACCTGATCCTCGGATAACGGATCCATAACGTTCACGATGCCGAATCCGATCTGCATTCCGAATATCTGGCCTGAAAGCTGAACGGCGGAGAACATGAGAGAGCCGATCACGCCGATCAGCACGCCGACCAGAACCTCTCTAACCATCAATGCCCAAAACATCATTATGTGTTCGGGCAGCATGGGAAAACTTCTATATACGATCGGGAAAATCACAATGCTCAGAAGGAAGGAAAGTCCGATCTTCGTCGTGACCGGAACGTTGGCGCTTCCGATCAGCGGCGTGAACGCGATCATCGAGGAAAGACGGGCGAACACGAGGATGAAATACTGGAAAGTGAGGACGTCTATATCAAGCCAATTCATGCCGCCTCCGGCGCCGCATCAGGCCTTCCCGCCTATCTTACATAATTGGGGAGATTCATCAGGAGATCGCTCGAATACTGGAGCATGAGTTGCAGCATCCAGTTGCCGAAAAGCACCAACGCCAAGATCACAGCGAGGATCTTCGGGATGAAGGTAAGGGTCATCTCCTGTATCGAAGTCACAGCCTGAAATATCGCTATCGCGAGACCCGCTATAAGGCCGAAACCCAGCATCGGCCCGGATATGAAAAGCACGAGCATGATCGACTTAACAGCAATGTCCATCACCACGCCTTCGGTCATATCCGGCTCGGCTCCTTCCCCTTCACATCCTGAAGCTCAGGACGAGACCTCTTGCAATCAGCGCCCATCCGTCGATCATTATGAAAATCAATATCTTGAAAGGCAGGGATATCATAATGGGCGGCAGCATCAGCATGCCCATGGACATCAATGTGCTCGAAACCACCATGTCGATCACAAGGAACGGGATGTATATTATGAAGCCCATCTCGAACGCCGATTTCATTTCGGAGATTATGAAAGCCGGAATCAGGACGTACGTCGGAACCGCATCCTCATTTTTCGGGCGCCCCATCCGCGCCAGATTTACGAATAACGTAAGGTCTTTGCGGCGGGTCTGCTTGAACATGAATTTCCGGATCGGATTCTCCGCTCTTTTCAGAGCTTCCACGTGTGTTATTTCCTGCCTCATGTACGGCTGAAGCGCTTCGTCGTTCATTGTTTTCAGCACCGGCGCCATCACGAAAAACGTGAGGAACAGCGCGAGCCCGACCATGACCTGATTAGGCGGCATCTGCTGCGTGCCGAGCGCGTTTCGGGTTAGTGACAGAACTATGACGATCCTCGTGAACGAGGTCATCATCATTACTATCGACGGCGCGAGAGTCAGGATGGTTAAAAGAAAGATTATTTGTAGCGAAACGGAGACATCCTTGGGGCTTTCCGCGGCCGACACTCCGAACGTGACCTTCGGGATCGCGAGCGGACCCACGGGGGCGGAAAACGCCGGCGCGGCGATCATCGCCAACAGGGGCAACGCCACCGCGAACACCGCCCAATGTCTTTTAAGATAACCGCCGACTCTTCTCATCATTCGCGTCCGTCTTCTTCGAGTTTATTCAATTTGCTCTTAAGTTTATCCATGAAGGGCGACGCGCCCTCTCCGCCGCTCGTTTCCTCGGCGGGCGGGTAGCCCGACTTCTCCGTCACCGCACTCTCGAATTCCCCCTGAAAAGAAACGCCGCCCGAACGCGTCAGACTTCCGGGCGCCTCGTCAAGCAGGCTCCGGTCGCCGATCTCCATCAGGTAGGCGAGCCCTTTGTCGCTCGATCCGAGCAGCACCACCTTCCCTCCCACGGACACGAGGAAAAGAGCCCTGTTCATTCCAAGCTGCACTATGTCGAGAACTTTTATGTGGTGCCCCTTCAGGTCGAACCTCATGCCTTTCGCCCATAGAACCCTGAACGCGTACACCAACCCGACTATCAGGATCACCACTATGGCGAGACTGCCCATCACCCGCCAAACACTCACTTTGTACGGTTGCGCTCTCCCTCCGGTCTCGTAAGGATTCCGGTAGTCTTCCATCGTCTTTATGTTGTCCGGCAGGCCGTCTCTTTCCGCCGATCTTCGGTTTTCATTCAGGGAAGGCGTGGCCATGGGCGGCCGCGTGGTTTCTTTCAACGGCGTGATCTCCGCCCGCGCCGCGAACGCAACGGTCGCCGTTACCGCTTGCGACAGTATAAAGATCATCGCAAACACCACAATTCCGATTCTTTGCTTCATGGTTTTCTTCATCTGTTTGCATTCGCTCCAAGCGAGCGACAAGTGAATATTATATATAAAATACAACTTTAAATAAATATTCCGAAAAATTGACGGGGGAATTTGCGGCGGGATTGCCCGCTCAGATTTCTTCGAGGCGCTTTTTCGGTTCCACCAGTTCGACTATTCTCACTCCGAACGTCTCGCCGATCGCCACCACTTCGCCAAGCGCCACGAGATGCTCGTTCACGAGGACTCTTATCGGCTTCTTGTGTTCCGAGTCGAGCTCGATGATCGCTCCCGGCCCCATGTTCATAAGGCGTTGCGCGGGGACTTTTTTTCTTCCTATTTCGACTGTTACTTCGACCGGGATGTCGAGAAGAACTTCGAGGTTCCTTTTCAACCCCCCGGCGGAGGACGCTTTCGCCGGAGATGTCTTCGCGGCGCGCTTAACACCGCTTTGCAGAGGAGAAACTTTCGGAATCTCGAGTACGGACAACGTGTCTTGACTCTTAACCCGCGGCCGCCCCTTCGCCGGTGCGGGTGCTTCCCGCGCCTCGCCGCCGAAGTCCGTAAACAACTCTTTGACGAACCTTATCGGAAATAACTGCAGCATCGCGCCTGCGGCGACACCGGGAATCTCCATCGAATAAGAGACCGCGAGGGCGCCGTCTATGCCTGTCATGGCCGGAAGATTTTTCAGGTGCCCGCCGAGGGAATCGAGAACAGCGGTCGAAGCGCCGGCCGAAATCTTCACTCCGCTCTCCTTGTAAAACGACTCCGAGATTTCAGCCCAAAGCTGCCCGGTGATTTCCACCAGCGCACTCTTGTGAAGTTCGGAAAACGTCTCCGGCGGTTCCGCTGCGTCCGGGTTGATTATTCTGTCTGGTATAACTCCGCCCATGGGAAGCGTGATGAATGTTATTATGATGCCGGGAACCGGTTTCTGAATTTGAGTGGAAACAACAATTCCCCGTTCCCAGAGTTCCTCGGGCATTGCCTTCAAGTCTATTTCGATTATGGATTTCTGAGTGACCGAGAGGTTGAGGGAGGCAAGCTGCGCCGCCGCGTTCTCCCACGCGGATGCGAATCTTTCCGCAAAGCTCATTATCAATCTTGAATCGCCCACTGATTTTTCGGAGTCGCCGCGGGGACGGCCGCTTGTCGAACGGCCCGGAACGAAACCGGCGGGGTGTTATCTCCGTCGGGTGAACGCGCCGCTATTCGTCTTCCCGGTCTCTTACCACGGTGGTGGTTTGAACCGCTATGCTCTTTCCCACCTGCCCCGGTTTTCCTTTGAATTTGAGTTTGTTGCCCACGTATATGTCGATGTCGTCCGTTACCTTGGTCTGAAGTTGAAGGATGTCTCCGACTTCGAGGTTCAAAAAGTCCTTGAGCGAGATCGTGGTTTCCCCGAGTTCCGCGGAAAGAAGCACGTTGGTTTTGAGCAGACGCTTCTCCACCTTCAGCGAAGTTTCCGGGGAAATGCTCCTGCGGTATGTTGCGAACCATTCCTGAATGCTGAGTTTCGGCAGCACGGATTCGAGCATCACGTAAGGCAACGCGAGGTTCATGCGGCCTGATTTTTCGCCGATCTCGACTTCGAAATTGATGAGAACGATCATTTCGTTCGGGGGAACTATCTGCACGAAGTAGGGATTGCTTTCAAGGACGTCGAGCTTCGGACTGAGCGTTATTACGTTGCTCCACGAATCCTTGATGAAGTTGAGAGCGTCGGTGAGGATGCTCTCCATTATATTCAATTCGATATCCGTCAGTTCGCGGGCCTGTTCTTCTTCCTCTCCGGCGCCGCCGAGCAGCCTGTCCATCAGAGGGAACCCGATCTGCGGGCTGATGTCCATCACGCCGTTGCCTTCCATCGGGGGAAGGGAGAATATGGCGATTATCGACGGATTGGCCACCGTGCTGATGAAGTCTTCATAAGTTACTTCGTCAACCGATACGACCTTGATTCTCGTGAGAGCCCGGATTTTCGCCGAGAGCGTGCCGGAAAACAGGCGCGCGAAGGTTTCGTGGATCATCTGTATCGTTCGGATCTGATCTTTCGAGAATTTCGAGGCGCGGGAGAAATCATAAGCTTGGACGTTTTTCGCCGAAGCGGCCGGTATGATTGTGCCGCCGCCGCCGCCCGAAGCAGCAGGCGCGGGAGTATCGAACCCGCCGAGGTCGAGTCCGAAATCGTCCATTCCGCCGCCGGATGACGCTCCACCGCCGCTCGGCGCTACATCGTCACCTATTTGTGAAATCAGATCATCAATTGCATCTTGTGACAGAAAATCGCCCAATTTCTTCTCCTCCTGCTGTGTACGCCCTTTTTGTTGTTAGTATTATTAATTATTGGACGAGGAACGACGTGAAATATATGTCCTTTACGACTTTGATTCCGCGATCCTGAAGGGCCAAAAGCAGGCTGCCGCGCACTTCGTCCATTCTCTTCGAGAAACTCGGCGCGGATTTTTCCTGATCCATCTGCGCGAGCGCGAGTTCATCCTCGCTCATCGTTCCGGACGGTTTGGCCGCCGAGACGCCGGGGAACAGGTCGGCTTTCGTCAATGTTGACAGGAATTCGGTGCAGGCATAGATGATCTTCGGCTTGATATCCTCGAATGCCTTTTTCCCGGGCTCGGTGTCATCGTCGAGACAAACCGAGATTCCAATGCTCAGATAATGATCCCCGTCCGCGAGGTTTATGATCATCGGCTCTTCTTTAAGCGGGAGGATGAGCTTGCATTCCTCGAGTTGTTTGCGTCCGGAAAGTATCGAGTCCCCTCTCACGCGATCACGGATATCGTTCACGTTCTGCGTAAGAGTGTTCCCGACTGTCGAGAGGCTCTTCTGAACCATGAAAGTGCCGGCCGCGGTTATTACTATAATCACCACCGCCATGATAATGAGGTGAACGAAAGTGAGCCCGCCGCCCTCACGCTTCTTCTTCGGTTCCGCTATCTCCTGCAGGATTTCCTCTTCGGGCATGATTATTATCCTCCTCGGCTTTCTTACGTTTTATACAAGATAAAAAACAATATTTCAATTGTTCTATTGTTTTATTCCCAGTCCTTCGTGAATATTGCGGCGATATTCTATCACTTTTTTCACAACTTCGTCAACACTGTCCTTTACCACGATTTTCCGGCCCGAAGTAAGGGTTATCATCGTATCCGGCGTGGCTTCTATAAATTCTATCAGGTCGGAATTGATGATTACAGCTTGGTCGTTCAGGCGTTTTAATTCGATCATTTTGATCTCCATTTAAATATAGTTTATTAAATTAAGATAAACAATCGGCCTTGTGTCAGCGGCCTATTTTCCTGTCGATTATCGTGTTCAAGCTCTTTTCAACTCCGGGATACCTCTGCATGAAATCTTTGAGCGAAAGCGCTGGAAGCCTTTCCGAATACATTATTCCGCCTTCGGTGGAATTGAACACTTTTAATATATTTGATTTGGTGTCTATGTCAACTTCGAGGAATTTCAGCAGCCATTCGAAACCCGAGAGGAATCCCGGAAGCGAGTACACGGTTTTGCCGTCCGGATCCTTCCCCTCGTAAGAGATTTCACCGGGCCTGCTGCTCGGTTCCGGCATCGAGAGGTCGCTTCCGATGAATGTTATGGGGTTGCATCCGGCGATCTTCGCGACAACGAAAGCCATGTTGCCGACGATTACCCCGCCCGGGATCGAAGTGATCCTTCCGCCGGTGAGATTTACAGCCGCAGAAGTGTATCCTTTGTCAACGTCGGATACGTTGTAAAAAAACTTTGCCTTCCATTGATATTCGAGCACGCGGGGGGAAACATAAGTCGGGGCGACGAGCACTACCCGTCTTGTTTCGAGTCCTTCGAGAAAAGCGCCCACGTCGTCGGACATATCCGCCACCATGAGAAACTGGGGGACCACGCCGAGGCCCGCTATCTTGGCGTAAGCGCGGTCACAGCAGAAAAGCGGATATTTCTTCTGCACGTCCGTGAGGAGATGTGCGTTTTTTTCAAGGCTCGGGCCCGCTCCTATGACTATCCCGGGCACATCCCAGAACGCGTCGTGGAGGGCCCTTATGTCGAGCCCCTTTTCGATCTCGGGCAGGTTCCTCCTTATCCTCCCGAGCCACGCCGCGCGCTGTCCGCGCGAATCCTGCGCCGCGTAAGTTTTCGCGAGCGCGTCGTCAGGCCTTTGTCCTTCCATGTTCAATCGAGCATCCCCCGGCGCTATTGCGTTTTTCTCTATTCGAACCATTTTAGCGGGAATAGGATCCTCACGTGGGTGAGTGTTTGAAGGCCGTCGTCCACCCGCCCCGTTACCGACGGCATCCTCTGCCATTCCCCGCCGTTCAGCCTCACCTGAACAATGAACGCGGACATTATTTCATCCATGCTTCTTCCCTCCGCGCCCATCTTGTAGTAAACAGGCCGGATGAAATAATTGAAGAACGGGGCCGTGCCCTCGAGCGATGGATCGAAGACCGACGGAGGCCCGATCACCATCCACTGAGTGAGAAGCCGGGCGTTCTTCATCTCCGCGCTCATACCGTGATTGTCGGGGATGATCTGGAACCCGCCGATCTTTCCGACGGGCGAAGTGGATATACATATCACCCCTGTGTGGTTCGCCCTGATCCGCCCAACGTCCGTGTACATCGAGCCTTCGAACCTTCCCACTCCGTAAACCGGCTTCAGCACCTGCGAGATTATCTTCGATTCCCCGTCGGGGTATCTAAGAGTGACGAAACCGCCGAACCTGTTCTCGAACTCGATTTCAGAAGGATATTTTTTCGGTCTCTGAACGACGATCGTCAGCACATCGCCCTCGGCCGGCGAGTAGTCCGTGGTGATCCTCTCGGCCGCGCTTCCGTTGCGCGACACCAGAACAGGGCAGCCGATGAACGGGCTCTCCTGACCTCCGAAAAAGCCTTCCCCCGCGGGGATGTCGGTGATTATCGAAGCGCTCTGCACGAAGTACGAATTATATTCCTTGGGAGGCGTGTAGAACTCCTTGGGCATGAAGCTTAACGTGACGCCTTTTTCGCCGTTCTGCGCTACTTTCACGTGGACGGCGTTCACCGCGGTGGCGGCCACCCGGCCGACCGTCGCCCAACCGCTCGCCGTGTATCCCGTTTTATTAACCGCGCCGGCCGGCAGTAGAACCGTTCCGAGCCTGCGGCGCTCCGTTCCGTCGCTCTTGAAATATTCTATCGCCCCTCCGGTGCGGTTCTCGAAACTCACCCTGAAAAGCTCCGTCATCTCCGGATCGTTTTCAGGGGCTACCACTTCCGTCGGCCCGCGCTTGTCCGGCAAAACCGCGAAAACCGGCGCCCCGGCCGACAACACGGTCAGCACCGCTATAAAAAGCACGATCATCTTTTTTTTCATTTTCTCCCCCGCGGCCGGTCCGCCCGGCGGCTTGCTTCAGCCAAGCTCGATTATCTCCGCCTCAAGCGTTCCTGTGTCCACAATCGCAACCGTCGCACGCCCCGTCAGATAGCCGCAGCACTCGCCCGGATTCACCACGACCGGCTTTCCGGGACGAAGAACCTTCTGGTGCGTGTGGCCGAAAAGAACTATGTCAACCGGCAACGCCGCCATCACATCGTCCGGCATCGGCTCGTGTAAAACAGCGATGCGCCGCCCTTCGATGTTAATGAACGCCGGCGGTTTCTCTATCTTCCCTATGTTCGAGAACAGCGTGTTCATCCAGAGCTTCTCTCCGTCATTATTGCCGAAAACTCCGAACACGTCTCTAAAACCGGCCTCTTTTATCGGCGCCAGCGCGAACGGCGAACAGTAGTCCCCGCAATGGATCACCCTCCCGATACCGCGGCTTACGAACAGCTCCATCGCCGCTTTTATCTTCGGCAGGTTGTCGTGTGTGTCGGATATTATCCCAAGTATCACTTCGACTCCTCCGCCCCGGCTGCCCCGAGCACGCTCTCCGCGTATTCGACCGCCTGTTTCATGAAATCAGCGTCTATCCTGCCCGCCGAGGACATCGTTTCAAATATCCTTCCGGGAAGTCTCTCCTCCTGAAGTTTAAACCCTTCCCGGAATTTGAATGCATACTTTTCAAAATGTATTTTCTTCCCGATACTCGATAGCTCGTCAGGAGAGAGCGCGAACCCCGCCGAGCCGAGCGTCTCGGAAACCACTTCCGGCGTGTAAATTCCTCTGGCGAAAAAGCAGATCACGAGGCTCGACAGCACCTGTCGCCATTGTTCCTCCTCGAAAATGCGATCCACGATCTCCCTCGGTGTAGTTTGCTTCTTCATCACGATTTTCTGATCCACGCTGTATCCGGCGTTATCGAGATGGCTGTGGCGCGCGCCGAGCAAAAGACCGAGGTGTGCGGCCGGCCCGGTGTGATAGCCCGCCATCTCGTTGCCCCCGTAGGAAAGCGCGAACTCGCTCCCCCCGTAAATCGCGGAAGCGTGCTCCACTCCGCCCGCGAGCGCCTTGAAAAAATCGTTCGGCTGTTCGACGATCTTCTCAACCGCCTCGATGTAGGCCTTGTAGTCGCCCCACGAGAGGCGCAGCCAGCCCATCGTCTCCTCCGTGATCAACCCTCTCTCGAGCGCCTCGGTCGCCCATGCAAGAACCACGCCCGTACTCATCACGTCCAACCCGGTCGTCTCCACTTTGTGCATGAGCTTCAAAAAACCTTCGGGGTCGGATATTCCGAGCATCGTCCCAAGCGCGTAGATCGGTTCGTAGTCGTAGCATATCATCGACGTTTTGTAGAAAAAGGCCTCCCGTTCGTCGGGCTCCCTCAGAGCGGCTATGTGGATGCAGCCGACGGGGCAATGAGAACATGCGAGCCTCCTGCCGAGGTATTTCCCGGCGAACGATTCGCCGGACATCGTCTCCGCGCCCTCGAAGCGGGAATCCTTGAGGTTCCTCGTCGGAAGCCCGCCGATCACGTTGAGCGGCAGCACGTTTTCCGCGGTTCCGAGATCGTGGTACTTGCGCATCACTTCCGACTCCACGGCCGCTTTATGGATCTGTTCATAAATCTTTCGGTACTCTTTTACGTCCTTCGTCGGCAGCGAACGCGCTCCGGACACGACCACCGCTTTCAGCTTCTTCGAGCCGAAGACCGCCCCGAGCCCGAGACGGCCGAAATGCCGGTAGGTCTCCGTGGTCACTCCGGCGAAAGGAATCATTTTTTCTCCCGCCCGTCCGATCCGCATGATTGTTCTCGTCCCCGGCGAAGGCTCCCTGCCCCTGATTATCTGCCCGGCGGTGAACAGGTTGTCCATCCCCCAAAGCGTGGCCGCGTTCCTGAAATAAACCTTGTCTCCGTGCACGGCGAGATAGATGGGAGTCTCGCTCGCGCCCTTGATAACCATCGCGCCGTATCCCGCGAGCCTGATAGCCACCGCGCTACGCCCGCCGCAATGACTCTCGCCGAGATTCCCCGAGAGGGGCGACTTGAACATGGCCACGGTTTTCGAGGCAAGTGGAAAAAGCCCCGTCAGAGGTCCGACTGCGAAAACCACAGGATTGTCCGGGGAAAACGGATCACAACCCGCGGGACACTCTTCGGCGAGCAGTCTTATCGCCACTCCCGCGCCGCCTATCCCGGCCTCGAAAAGCGCCGGCCTCTTTTCAATCCTATAGCTCTTCTTGCCGAGGTCGATGTACAACACGTTGCATAGCGTATCTCCGGGCAGCATCTTCATTTCCCCCTTTCGAGGGCGAGCACTCCGTGCGGACAAAAATTCGCACAGTAGCCGCAATGGATGCATATCGCAGGCTTGTTTTTTTCATCCCACCAGAAGACGGCGCCGATTATGCATTCTTCCCGGCAGTTGCCGCATCCGATGCATTTCTCCGCGTCGAGGATCACGCCGCCGCCGTTTCTCAGCTTCAACGCGTCCGCCGGGCACACCTTCATACACGGCGGATCCGGGCACGCTCGGCAGACGATCACCGTCATTCCCTTCTCCATGCCCCCGACCGACCTCACCCCTATGCACGCCCCATCGAGTCCCGCGGAACCCTGCCTCCGCACACACGCGAACATGCATATCTGGCAGCCTACGCACCTGTCCCTGTCAACTATCGAAAGCCTCATCCTTCCGTCCACCGATTCCTCCGGCATAAAAACCGGTTCATCTCATTTTATTTTGTTCGTGACTTCGTGGAACTGAACATATTCGTGCAGCGAATTTGAAAAGTAGCTCTTATCCGGCAAAAGGGAATAATGCGTCCCGAAGCAGAAATTGAAAATCACCCTGAAGGAATTCACGGGAGAAATACTGTCGTAAAGCAGCTTGTTCCCGCCTTCCGGGAGATGGTATGCGTTAAGTATGCTCATCCTCTCACGGAGCATCCCGTCCGTCGGGTTTTCATAATCGGCGTTGCTCTTGAACGTTCCGGCCGAACCGTGGTCGCCCTGCAATATTATCACGGGTTCGGGCTTAGTTGCGAGGAGCGCGTCCACAATCTTCAGCGTCCGCCCGTTCAAATATTCGATCTGTTCGATGAAGCCTTCCCTGTTCCAATCCGCGCCGTCCCACTTCTCGCTCGCTCCTGCGCCGCTCTTATGCTCCCGCGCATACTTGCCGAAAATGTACGGCGGGTGCAGAGCCGTTATGTGAACGAACACAAACGCGGGCCGCCCGCGATCCGAGAACTTCTCCAACTTCTCGAGGCTGCACATTATTATCTGGCGCCGGTTCTCTCTTATGATGTCGTCGTAAAACGGAAGAAGTAGGGTAGTCCTCAGAAACACGCCGGCGAACTCGCTGCTCCTCGAACATCCCGATTCCTCGTCGGCGTACCTGTTCCGCGCGGTCAGCGTGAAATCCGATCCGAAGTGGACGAACTTGTACCCTTTCGACTTCAGAAAATCCGTGGCTTTGTTCTTCTCCACCATCCTCAGTACGACCGGCACGTCCGGCCCCTTGAGAGCGGACTTGTTGTTTTCAAGGAAATCGAGATACGTCATGTTCAACGAAGACGCGAGGGAAAATCTCGTGAAACTGTAATTGCTCGTGCTTTTTTTCGCTACGAAGAAACCTCTCTTTTCGAGCGCGCGCGTGAATGCGCCGTTGTCGTAGCCGAACACGCTTTTTATCACGTCGTTGCGGGGATAGCCGTCGAGGATCACATAGTAAACGTCCGGCAAACCGCCGCGGCCGGCTCGGCCTTCCTCCGCCCGGCTCGCCTCTCCCGCGGTGCGATTAAAGAAAAACACACCTGAACGCGCCGAGAACATCACTATGTTGACCGCGGACATCAGAACAAGCGCGGCGGTTATCGTGTTGAGTATCATCGTCACATCATGTAGAGGCTTTTTCGTCCTGAGGATTAACAACAAGGCAATCGCGAGCGCGGGGATGATCAGAGCGAAAAAGACCTTATGCGGAATTCTCTGGACGGACGAATGCCCGATGATATCGTAAATGTATCCGTATGAAAAAAAGACAAACAGAAAAACCGAAACCGCGAGCGCCGCTTTTCTTATGTTTTTAAGAAGAACACCAGCAACCGCTGTGAGAAGCACCGTGCCTGCCATCACCGCGACGAACGGCAGGATCGCATCCCGCCACGCGCTTTCAAGCTGTCCCGCGTTCCGGGCGAACACCGCCGCCACGGAAAACACCGCGAACAGAAACGGATGCAACGGAACCCGGCCGCGGGTTTTCATTTCAACCCTCCCTGACGCGCATCAAGTACAGTGTCCGCTCCGAGTCCCCGACCTTTTCGGCCTTCACTATATCGAAATATTTCCCGTATTCTTTTTCGAAGTTCTGCCTCGTATATGCATCGAATATATCCTCTCGGCTCGCGAGAAGTCGCTTCACCTGAGAATCCGTCTTCGGCACGAACTCGATTATCAGATTCTCACAGAGCCCGCTGAAGAACAGCGCGGTGTCAGAAAGCGGAGTGTTGTTTGAAATCGCGAGATGGTGGATGAGCGCGAGCGCGAGAACGGTGTCCGCCGGGCCTCTGTTCGAGAATGAATCGCGTTCCGAATTCGCCCAGCCGAGCCCGGGGCTCGGGTTTGTAAGATCGAGGATCAGCGGAAGGATGTTCGTTTCTTTATTCTTTCTTGTTTCGCGGTAGTTGATCTCCACGGCCGCCGGGTCTTTGTCAAACGCCACGGTCGGGATATCCCCGCCGCTTGCCGCGCGACTGAAAACTCCGGTGTTCGCGCCGAGGTCCCATATCGACCGCGGGCGCGCCTCGCCGACGAAACCGGCCAACAGCTCCTTCTTCCTCTCGAACGCCGCGTCTGTGTAATTGGTGTCCCGGTAGTAATCCGCCCACTCAGTCCCGGATGGAT
>JAKLIR010000350.1 GCA_022709505.1 bacterium
TCTGCACCCTTGCATTATATGGATGGACAGGCGCGCGGAGGCCGAAATCGAGGGCGTCCCGGCCCGGCGGGTCCGCGAAATCACAGGCCTGACGCTCGACCCCGGACATCAAGCCGCCAAAATCCGATGGCTGCTGCGAAATTTCCCCGGCGCGCGCGGCGCGGCGAAGTTCCACCACCCGGTGTCATACCTCTTTTCCCGACTCACGGGCGAACACATCTGCGACCACGCACTCGCGTCAACCACCATGCTTTACTCACTTGAAAAACGCGCCTACGACGACGAACTGCTGGGGTATTTTGACATAGACCGCTCGGTTCTACCGGAAATCGCGGAAGCGACAGCTCCGGCGGGAAAGCTGACCGCCGAAGGCGCGCGGCTGACCGGCCTGCCGGAAGGCGTGACTGCGGCCGTCGGGACCGGTGACGATTTTTCCTCGCCCCTTGGCGCCGGTCTCGTGAGCCCCGGACGCGCCGTTTGCGTGCTCGGCACGGCGGAAGTCGTCGGCGCGCTTCACGAACGCCCGGCGGTCGATCAGTCGGGCCTCGTCGAAACCCACGGCTACCCGGGAGGCGGCTATTTCGTCGAAAATCCCGGCTGGCTCTCCGGCGGAACGCTCGCTTGGCTGAAAAATCTGCTAAAATTGGACGATTTCGGACAACTCGAATCGCTCGCCGCTCAAGCCCCCCCCGGATCGGACGGTCTGACCTTCATCCCGGCCTTGAGCGGTGCGATGGCCCCGGAATGGATTTCAAGCGCTCGAGGCTGCTACTACGGCCTCACCCCCGCCCACGACGCTCGCCACTTCGCGAGAGCCGCCCTCGAAGGCTGCGCTTTCGCCATGTGCGACGTCCTGTCCCGCCTGTCCGAAATGGAGATCGCAAACAACTCGATTCTGCTCCTCGCCGGCGGCGCCCGAAGCAGACTCTGGGCTCAAATCCGCGCCGATTCAGCCGGAATCCCCGCCCAACTCCCCGAACGCGTGGATACCTCGCCCATCGGCGCCGCAATGATCGCCGCGGTCTCCGCCGGAGCTTTCAACGACCTGAAATCCTGCGCACCTCTTGTGGACTCTATAACGGCAACTATCTACCCATTAAAACAAAATATTGAACCGTACGCGGAAGCAAGAGCGAGATACAGGCTTCTTTTCGATTCCCTGAGACCAATGTTCTGATTTTATTTGTCGCCATTCAGTTCTTTAATTTAATCTTTTCATAGGGAGATTATGATGACAGACCCGATTAAACTTTTGCTCAACGGCGAATACCCGGATCCGGACGGCGAAGGAAAGATTGGAGTTCCCACCCGCTCGGTAGTTATTGAAAAAACTCTCGCGGGGCGAGAGGCGGATCTCATCGCCGACTTAAATCTAAGCCGTAACTTAGCCGTTATTTACGACCCCGATACGCACGCTGTTCTCGGCGAACGCGTTGAAAAAGCGGCCGCAAGTCTCGGAAAATCCATTTCCGTCAAGCTCGGCGCGCGACCGCACGCGGACAAGAAAACCGTTGATCTCATACGCGAGGCCGCTTCGGACGCAGACGTTTTGATCGCGGTCGGATCCGGCACGATCAACGACCTCTGCAAATACTCCGCCGCTCTCGACGGCAAAAAATACGCCGTTTTCGGAACGGCGCCATCCATGAACGGATATACTTCGGTGAACGCCGCCATAACTGTTGACGGTTTGAAAAAAACACTCCCCGCAACCGCGGCGTCCGGTGTGTTTCTCGACCTGACGGTTCTCTCGAACGCGCCGAAAAGAATGATCCTCTCGGGCCTCGGCGACAGCGTGTGCCGCCCCACCGCTCAGGCGGACTGGCTTCTGACCCGTCTCTTGTTCAATAAGCCATACCGCTCCGCCCCATTCGAAATCCTCGCGGGAGAGGAACCGGGGCTTTTCGAGTCCGCCGCCGCTCTCACCAAGGGAGACCTCGAAGCCATGCGTCTTCTCGCCCGCACGCTCGTGCTCTCCGGCTTCGGAATGACAATCTGCGGCGGAAGCTATCCCGCGAGTCAGGGCGAGCACCTGATCAGCCACTACATCGACATGTTCGGTCCGCCTGACATGCCGGAATCGTTCCATGGAGAACACATAGGCGTCACCGCCGTGACCATGGCGCACATTCAGGAACGAGTCCTCGAAGCCCCCGGCGTCCCTCTCATCAAACCCTGCTCATTGACGGAAAATGACTTCGTCAACAAATACGGCGACGCGCTCGGCCGAACATGCTATAAGGAATTTGCGGCCAAGATGATCTCCCCTGATATCGCGGAGAACCTCAACTCGAAACTCAAAGCACATTGGAACGACTATAAAGAAAAACTCAAATCCGTTTCAAAAGCGTCTTCCGAGATCGAGAACATACTTAAAAACGCCGGAGCGCCCTACCGGCCGGACCAAATCGGCGTGCCGGAAACGATTTATAACGACGCCGTCCTTCACGCGAGAGAAATAAGAGACCGGTTTACCTTCCTTGATTTCGCGTCAGAAACGGGCTACATGTGATTTTTCCAAGCTCGGAAGCCTGATTTTCTGCATAATCAATCTAATTGCATTGAAATATACGGCAATCTTGCCTTATAAATCCGCGAGGAAATTATAAGAATTCATTATTGCTAAATGTTGTCTGAAATAATTATAATATATTTGTGATGACTCGTCGCGATGGAAGGATTTAATTGAAAACAGCGCGATTTTTAATATTTTCCCTATTGTTTGTCATTTACGGGGCGATTTCGGCCTATTCTCTTCCGCCTGACCTTCAGATCGTGTATCCGATGTCTGATAATTTCGAGTGCTCGACGCTTTCGATCCCCGTTATGGGACACGTGGATTGTGAAAATTGCAGCCTTAAAATCAACAATAATGAAGCGAAAATTCTCGAAGACGGCTCTTTCACAAGCGAGGTTCCGCTCGAACTCGGAACTAATTCCGTGACTTTGACCGTTCAGGATGAAGCCGGAAATATTTTTCAAAGGATTCTTACCATAACCAGATTATCAGACGAAGACAATAAGATTTTGCCGGAATCGGAGACGATCCCTTTTCCGCCGCCGATAGTTCAACCCGGAAAAGCTCCAGAAGATATGACGAAGAAGCGTTTTTCGCCCGTTCCCAAGCTCAACAGTACAAAGTTGACTCAGACGACAACCGTCCGGACACAATCGAATTCGGCGAAAAGCGCAAAATCAACAACTTTTTTCATTGACGGGCAACGAATAAAACCGGATGCCGCACCGGCCGTCAAAGTCATAAAAAACAGGATGTATTTTTCGCCATCAACCCGTTTTTACGCCGTTGCGGGCATAGACTCAGGGAGTAAAAACCCCGGAAATATAGTCTTCTATCCGGGCACGCCGATCAGAAAAAATGTATTTGTTAAGTGTATTTCGCCGGATCATCGACCTCTTCTTCCTCTGAGAGCGGCCTTTCAACAGGCCGGTTGGCGCGTCCACTGGGAAAAAGGCGCCGTTTTCCTCTATTCGCCCGTGAAACCATCCGAAGTCGCAATTACTCTCAACAATAATACCGAGACCCAGATAAAATTGCCCGGTTTCATAAAGAACGGAAAAATGTTCGTTTTCATAGACGGACTATCGTCGATTCCGGGCGTTTCGGCGGCAGTCGATCCGACCGGTAAATTCCTTTCTTTTTCGAGAGCTACGTCCGATCAGGAAATGATGATTATTAATGTCAATTTGAGGAATTTTTTCGAAAAACCATCACCGGAATCCGGCGAAAAAACCCCGAGAACCTCTTCGGTCGCGGTCCGAGACCTTTCAAGAATCGGTTTCAGCGTAATTTGGAGCGATTCAGAAAAAATAGCTCTGCTTATTCCGGATTTTTCCATCAGTTCGACAAAATAGAGCCCCCTCCAAGATTTTTTATTCGCAATTCCGGCTTCGCGTCGCTTTATAATATCTCCTTGTGTTTATCATTCAGGCTCTTCTATTCGTCATTCCGGTCTGAGAACCGGAATCCAAGCGGGGACAAGGAATGTCAGGGGCGGGCTTTAGGGACGGCCGGGTGCGAGCTAACGGATCGGATGATGATTCCTGATCTGGAGTGCGACGATTTATCGTCGCTTTGCTTGTGCCGGGAATAAATTCCCGGCGATGAAAGCGAAAATGAATTTTCGCACTCCAAGGTTTAAAACGCTTG
>JAKLIR010000351.1 GCA_022709505.1 bacterium
TCATGAGTTTCACATCGCCTCCTCCGATTCCTCCCATTGAGAACGGAAAAGCGAAGACGAGCAGCCCGACGAACATTCCGAAGGCGGCTTCTTTAGCGCCCAGTGTTCCATGCCCAGTGAGGCAGAGTACTAACGCCGCCGCGAGAGCGGGCGCGACTATATAATTCGGAATCCTGCCTGTTCTGTAGTCTATGAGAACAGCCGCCGATATCAGCGCCGCGAGAAATATGTCATTCGGTGTATGGAACATTTGTCATTCCTCTCAAAGAAAAAGCCGCCCGCTCTTTTGACGGAGCGGACGGCATTCTTCTTCACGTGCTCACTGGGGCGGCTGTTGAGCCTGATCAAGAGCGCCCGTCGCACTTCTGAACACTTCAGCGATTCTGTCGCGGAAAGCAATTACCACAAGGATAATCGCCACTGCGACGAGGGCAAGTATAAGAGCGTATTCGGTCATGCCCTGCCCTCTTTCGTCTGTCCAGAGGCTCTTCAGGAAGGCTACCATTTGCTCTCACCTCCTTCTGAATGAGCCGAAGTTGTCGCTTTCCCCCTTAACTAATAAACCCACCTGCTTTGGCTGCCGCGGGTGGGTTCGCTCCGCGAGACACGCTACCGCTTGTCTCGCTTTGGCGATAACTTCGGCAGCCCGGCTGACTTAGCTCATCTTCCCCTTACTTACTCTTTCTTTTCAATCTTCCCGTATTTCCCGATGAACCTTAGTCCCGTTAGCTTTGCGTCCTCTTCTTTCGAAGAGTTTGCCTTTTTCGGTTTCACTTATATTATTCCCTGCGCAAACTCAATCAAACAAATTTCAATAAATAAAACATTAATCGCGGAATATAATTATCGCTGTTAATGTCGAATCTGTTTTTGTTGCTTGGAATGGTTGCTCGTGACTATCCCGCTGTCTTCTTCAGGCGGCTATTTCATTGTCTTCAGTATCACCGCCATGCGCTTCTCAAGCTCATCTTCCCCTCTCATGATGTCGCTGATGTTGCCTTCCCTGTCTATGAATACGAATGAAGGTATGTCTATTATGGAATATTTACTCCCGACCTTGCTTTGTTCGTCATTCAGAAAAGGAAAATTCGGCTTGATCTCTTCGTAGAGATTGGTCGCCTCGTACATCTGGCTCGGCCCGTATATGGAGAACATTGCGAATATCGTGAAATTGTATTTCTGGATATTCTCCGAAGTGTAAAAGCTATTCAGCCTCATGACTACTTCCCGGCCTTCAGGAGCGTATGGATTTATGAATACGAGGACGACTTTCGACTTGTTTCTGAATGATATGAGAGTGTGCGGGTCTCCTTGGATGTCATTCAACTCGAACAGCGGCGCCGCGCTCCCTATCATGTTGTAATGCGTCTCCGTCTCCGTGTGCGGGATGAATTGCTTCTCAGGAATCGCTTCGCCTTTCAATAGTATGTTTATCATTTTGAGAAGAGAGAAATCCCTTATCGGCGTTTCTGAGAAATTAATAGGCGGAGTGGCTATCTTCCCGGACTTGTCGAGCAATATGAACGACGGCGCTATGTTCACACCGAACTTTCTCGAAATGAACAGGTTCTCATCTGTTATGACAGGCAGGTTAAGCCCGTTAAGTTTCATTTGATTCCTAAGAATGGATCTTTCGGCCTGCTTTCCGCGTGATATGGTTATAAAAACAACGTCTTTGTGCTTTCCATCCGACAGAAATTTATTGACCTTCGAAATCTCCGTCATACAAGTTTTGCAATATTGGAGCCAGAAGGCGAGAACCACGACTTTTCCCTTGTAGCTGGAAAGGTTTATGTTGCGTCCCGTAAGCGTGGGAAGCGGTTTGAACGGAAGCGTTTCTCCTATGTTAAGCGTGTCTATGGGGGTAATAAGGTCTTCCTGCGCCGAAACCGTGGTCGCGCTCGCCGCGATCAGCATGAAAATTATCATCGCGTATCTTAGTGAAAATATTCCGTATGGCTTTTTTCGCATGTCACCTTGATTCGAAACTATTGTATAGATTCAACAGATCCTTGTCCGCCATTATCTCATCACAATATTTCAGATTCGGATACTGTTTGCAATCCCTCACGAGAAGAACTTTGAAATTTTCTATTCTCTCTTTGTCCACCGGATGCGAGCCGAAATATTTCTGCACCGCCGCGTCTCCGCTCTGCATCTTGTTCGCCATCGCGTTCCAGAACTTCCACGCCGATCTCGGATCGTAGCCCGCGAGCCACATGTACAAAAGCCCGCGCGCGTCCGCCTCCCTTTCATGCTTCCTGCTCTGCTTCGAGGCGAGCGCCGATCCAGCCACGTTCCCCAGTACGCCCCCTACCCCCTGCGACAGAACTTCCGACGCTATGCTGTTGAATATGCTCCTCTTTATGTGCTGCGCCGATACGTGCGCCATCTCGTGTCCGCACACAACCGCTATCTCATTATCGTCTCTCACAAAATCCAGCATCCCGGAGAAAAATGTTATGGTGTTGTTCTGATCCGCGTACGCGTTTATCTCCGATTCATCGGTCACCTTTATCCCCTTTAGCAAGTCCGGCCGCTCAAGATACGGCTTCATCCCCATGCACACCTTCTCCGTCGCCTGCCTCGCCTGCTCGATCTCCGCGTTCTTTATATCGCTCTTCGCCATACACGCCCCGCCGCTCAACATCACGACGATCAAAACGGAGACTGTCACAAATATCGCCTTCGTCCATTGTCTCATGCTCACACCTTCCGTTCGATTCGAGTTCGACCTTCCCTTCAGTCTTATTATGAACGTAATTGCGATCCTCTTACATGATATTCGATATTTCAATATGTATTTTGTTCTATAAATATTATAATTCCTAAATTCATTGGGCGAAGAGGAAAAAATGATATTTATTGTATCCCCATCGAAACTATCCGGCGAAGTCGAGATTCCCGCATCGAAATCTCACACAATTCGTTCGGTTTTCTTCGCGCTGCTCGCGGACGGAACGAGCGTGATATCGAAGCCCCTCATCTCCGAGGACGCCGAATCCGCCGCCGCCGCCGCCGCGAAACTCGGCGCTCGCGTCTCGATCGAACAAGACGAGTGGCGCATATCCGGCGTGAACGCGCACATCTCGGACATCGACACCGAGATCGACACCGGAAACTCCGGCACAACAATCAGGATCGCCGCCGGAACAGCCGCTCTCGCACGGAAAAGCCGCATCCGGCTCACCGGAGACGACCAGATCCGCCGCCGCCCCATCGGCCAACTCGTTCAGGCGCTCTCTAACCTCGGCTCGGACGCCGCCTGCGAACTCGCAAACGGTTGCCCACCCGTCTTAATCTCTCGCGCGGTCTCAGGCGGTTTCACAACCATCTCTTCCCCTTCTTCTCAATTCCTTACAAGTCTTTTAATCAACATGCCATTCGCGGATCGCGACACCGAAATAGAAGTGCTGCTCCTCAACGAAAAACCATACGTCGATATGACCCTCTGGTGGATGGACCGCCTCGGAATCCGCTACGAACGCTCCGGATACGACCGATTTATGCTTCCCGGCGGACAACGCATAAAAAGCTTCTCAATGTCAATCCCCGGTGACTTCTCATCCGCCACATTCTTCGCCGTCGCCGCAGCCGTCACAAGTTCCGAACTCAACCTCCGCGGACTCGACATGTCCGATGTTCAGGGCGACAAAGCCGTCCTCGACATTCTTCGCGACATGGGCGCTGAGGTCTCCTCAGTCGAATCCGGCGTCCGTATAAAAGGGAAACCCCTTCACGGCGGAGAATACGACCTTAACGCCACCCCGGACGCCCTGCCCGCTCTCGCCGTCGCCGCATGTGCAGCCTCAGGCGAAACCCGGCTCGTAAACGTCCCGCAAGCGAGAATGAAAGAAACAGACCGTATAGCAGTAATGAGCCGGGAATTGACAAAATTAGGCGCGAACGTAACCGAACTCGAAGACGGGATGATCATTCGCGGCGGCCCGCTCACCGGAGCCCCTGTCCGCGGACACTCGGACCACCGCATCGTGATGTCCCTCGCAGTAGCCGGCCTCATCGCCGCCGGCCGCACCGAAATAGACACCGCCGAATCCGCCGCAATCACCTTTCCCACATTCTTCCAACTCATGCAAAACGCCGGCGCTGCAATAGAGAAACACCAATGAAAAGCGGCGAAGAAAACCGCTTGACATTTCTAATAAA
>JAKLIR010000352.1 GCA_022709505.1 bacterium
CGGTCAGAAGTATGCACATGATCGTCTTGTTGTCGCCGCCGAGCTCCGATGCCCAGCGGATGATCGTCCGCGACACCCCGCTCTCCTTCAGCAACTCGGCCAGTATCGCGCCGAGGAGAACCGTCACCATGTAATTCCACAGCCTCACGGTCCCTTCCTCGAACACCACCCTGAACGTCTCCTGAAAAAGAAGGAACATGTTTGAATCCGGGAATTTGAACCTCACTCCGTAGTAGAACCAGCCGCCGATCAGAAAAAGCGCGGCCGCCATGAGCGGCAGTGCTATGAGCGCCGACAGCTTCTTCATGTACATCAGAGCTGCGAACACGAAAAACACGACGAAAAGACAAATCCCTATCGCGAGCGGCGTCATATCGTCACATCCCCTTCCTCCACGGGCGGCGGTTCTTTCTTCCTGACCACCACACTGGCGATGCGCCTGCCCGCCATTTTTTCTATCGTCATTTCATAGTTGTCTATTTTCAGCAAATCTCCCGCCTTCGGCACCCGCCCGAGCTCGTTGAAGATGAAGCCGCCGAGAGACTCGTAGTCCTCTGTGTCCGGGAAATCCGAGCCGATCACTTCGTTGAGTTCGCCCACGTCGATCCTCGCGTCCACCCTCAGCGCATCAGCCGCGATCCAGCGGTACAACGGCTCCTCGGTGTCGTATTCGTCCCTGATCTCTCCCACAATCTCCTCTATAAGGTCCTCGAGCGTGACAAGCCCGACGGTCGATCCGTACTCGTCCACAACCACAGCGATATGTATGTGATGCGACTGAAATACGTGCAACAGATCGTCTATCATCTTCGTTTCCGGAACGAAGTACGGCGGGTGCATGAACTTGCCTATCGGTTCGTTGTCTCGGCCCTCCTTGAGAGCCTTGAGGAGCGCCTTGGAATTGATAATCCCGACGATGTTCTCCTCCTTGCTCTCATATACGGGAAAGCGCGAATGCTTGATCTCCTCGATCATCTGCGCCATCCGGGAAACGGACATATCCGAAGGAACCACGTGCATGTAGGGCTTGGGCGTCATGACCTCCCGCACCTGCGTGTCCCCGAACTCGAAGATGCTCCGGATCATCTCCCGTTCTTCCTTGTCTATCACTCCCTGTTGCTCTCCAGAATCCACGAGGCCGAGTATCTCCGCCTCCGTTATGAACGCCCCTTGCGGCGAACCCGGTTTGCCTCCGAACATCTGAATCACGATGTTTCCGAACGACACCATCACACGGCCTATCGGAGAAAAAAGGCGGTCGATGAAAACAAGCGGCTTGATCATCCGGAGCGCGTATTTTTCCGCGTTGTTGTAGGCGAGTATCTTGGGGATTATCTCGCAGAACTCAATGACCACGAGAGAGACGAACCCGAAGCTTATGAGCGGCGCGCACCAGTGAGGCAGATGGTAGTGTTTCACAATCTTGTCCGCGATGTTCTCCGCGATAATCGCTGAGGAAATGCCGACCACGTTTATGCCGATCAGCATCGTGGTTAACATGCGGTTGGGGTTTTCAAGCCATCTGCTTATTGCATCCGCCTTGGACGGGTTTTCCTCCCGCAGCAACTTGAGGCGGTGATGGCTCATTGCGATAAGTGCCGTTTCCACGCCCGAAAAAAAAGCGCCGCCGACAAACAGCGCTATCAATAACAGTATGCTTGGCCAGATTATAGTATCCAATTCAGATCGATTAGAAATATAGAGTATCTTGATTACCCTGTCAATTTGAAGCGGCCCGACTCTCGCTCCCATTGACGTGTTCGGCGCATTTTGATAATGTAGTTTCAAAACACAAGATCAGCCCGGAGGAAATTCCATGTTGAGAAGAGCTGTCGTATTGCTTTTCGTTATCACGGCCGTGCTTCCGGTCGGCATGGCCTCGGCGGCCGCCCCGAAAACCCCGGCCGCGGAACCGCCCTCGTGGAAGTATATGAACAAAGAGGCTCTCGCTTCGCTCCTTAAAAAAGGCGAAATGGTGTCTGTCGATTACATCGGACCGAAGAAAATCGAAATGTGCACCGTCGGCGTTCTCGCTTCGGCCGCTCCCGAAAAGGTTTGGAAGGCGATCACCGATTTCGAAGGCTACGGGAAACTGATGCCGGATTTCACGACGCCGGAGGTTCTCGAACGCAACAATAAAACCGCACTCGTGCACTTCACGGTCTCGGTCCTGAAACTCGCCGTCCTGAACATCTCGACCGACTACACGTTGCGATACAAGTTCGACGCGCCGCGCCGCGCCGACATCTCATGGGTTTCCGGGCAGGTGAAAAACATCAGCGGCTACTGGGAGCTGTTCCCTGTCGCGGGCGGCAAGAAAACGGTCGTGATATATGCGATAACATCGGATCTCGGCTCGGCGAACCCGCTGATCTCGGCCGCGCTGAAGGAACAACCCGCTACGGTGATGGCCATAAACCTCTCGAGCGCGATCGTTCTCTCGCGCCTTATCGCCCAAAAAGCCGAAAAACTCTAACACCCGAAACGGAGGCGTTCATGTTGAAAAAGAAGTCAAACGAAATCAGCGCCGTGAAAAGGTTGCTCTTCGCGGTAGCCGCGGTGCTTTTGTTCTCGTCTTCCGCGAAAGCGGGCGAGCCGATATGGAAATCTTTCGACAAAGCGCAACTTGAAAAACTTCTCGCATCGGGCCGGGTGGCTTTCGTCGACCGCAGCCGCCGATCCGGAAAAGAACTCGGCGTCGCGGGCGTTTACATCAAAGCTCCGCCCGAGAAAGTCTGGGCGGCCATAACCGACTTCAGCGCCTATCCGAAAATCATCCCTCAGATAACGGACGTGAAAGTGCTGGAGAAAAACAGCAAGTTCGCACGCGTTAAATTCTCCATGTTCCTGATCAAACTCGGCCCTGTGAAAATTCAATCCGATTATTCCCAGAAGTGGCTCTATGAAAAACCCGATCGGATAACAATAGTATCCGACGACAAGAAGGCCGAAAAGCAGGGCGCCGGCGAAGATGCGAATGCGACCGTATGGGAACTCGTACCAGCGAACAAGGGCGCGGCCACTCTCTTGTTCTACACGACGATAAGCGACCTGCGCGACGGCGGAATCGCGGGACGTTACATGGTTGACCGGCAACCGACGATACAGATAGGCTTCGACCTCGCGAACGCTCTCACTCAGACGGCCGCCATCAAGAAAAAAGCTGAATCTGGAAAATAGTTTTTCGCACGTGCCGCGCGAAAACGTTTTCAAATCAGTTTGTTCTATTGTAAATGGGGATCGGCTTTTTTATGTCGGGACGATTATTTCTTTTTCAGTGACGATTGCGCTCACTCTCATATCATTCTTTTCCATCGGTATCGCGTCGAATATCTGGGCCGAGAACGCGAGTCCCACGACCGGGGTTCCCGCTCGCAATTCACGCGCGAACCTGTCGTAATAGCCGCCTCCGTATCCTATCCGGCCGCCGCAACGGTCGAACGCAAGACCCGGCGCCGCCGTAAAATCGATCTCCTTCGGATCGACGATGCGCAAACATTCTTTCCTCGGCTCGGGAATCCCATAAGCGCCGGCCGCAAGTTCAACCTCCGGGTCGCGAACCTCCGAAACCGCGAGCCTTCCTCCCGACACCACCGGAACGAGAACTTTCTTTCCCTCGTCGAGAGCTCTCCGGATTATCCCTCCCGTTTCAACTTCGCTGCGGAACGAAACGAAAATCATCACCGTCCGCGCCCCGGCGAACGGCTCGTGCGCGAAAAGCAGCTCTTCTATTTCGCGGCTGTAAAGAGCCCTTTCTCTTTCAGGCAGGGCGTCTCGAGCGGCCGCAGCCGCAAGCCGTATTTCTCTTTTCAGCAACTTAATCTTTTCGTCTTCCATGTCCGCCGTCCGGGCGCGTCGCCCTATTGCTCCTCAGGCGTCTCCGCCGCGACCGATTCGACAAGGTCGAGTATCTCCCTCGCCGCGCGCGCCGGCCTTACGTTATTATGAATCAGTCTCACCCTATCCTTCAAATAGCACACTTCAAGCGTGAGCGAGGCCGGATACGACGCCTCCCTGAAGCGCGCGAAAGATTCGTCATCGGAGAACGTTACGTCAGTGGTCCCGCTCTGCGCGTGCGTCTTAACCCGCGATATTCCCGCCCGCGCCGCGAAGAGCCGGAGTTTCGCCTGAATTAGGAAGTTCT
>JAKLIR010000353.1 GCA_022709505.1 bacterium
CATTTTCATATCTCGCATCGCAGACGCCCTATGCCGGATCGCAAATCCGGACGGTTTTTTCAGACCTCGTAAAAGTAACGGGTGATGCCAATTCATCGCTGCAATTATTACCACTCGCTCTTGACCTCGTTGAGAGTGGAACGGTCGATGTGGAAACCGTGGGCCGAGCTCTCGGACAGACGCTTGGTGGGAATACCATGTTACTCGGCAGAAACAACGCCGAGTTACGCAACATGATTCAGAACTTGGGTGCGAACGCCAGCAACGCGCAGAAAGCGCAAGTCGCGATAGATTTCTTACAACAGCGATATGGTGGCCTTGCAACGGGCCTCGACTCGACAGATGATAAGTTATCGAATTTCAACAACCGAATATCGGCTATGAAAACACAAATTGGGACGGCGCTATTACCTGCAATAGACAGGGTTGCCTCTTCGCTGTTGAGGCTGTTCGACGAGATCGGAAAAGGGACGTCGCCGTTTTTGGACCTCGCGGCCGCAATGGGTGTGGGAATAAAGCTTTTAATTGATTATGAGCGCTATGTGTACCACTTTTTTGCAGGGCCTACTATAAAACAGATTGCAGCATTGTCACAGGCAGTAGGTGGTGATTTTGCGGGGGCGCTTGAAACTCTAAAGTCAATTCCACGAGACTTTTTATCAAGTGGAAAAAAGTTTGCTACCGACATCCGAAATATAACCCCCGATTTCGCCGGCATGAGGAAGTCAATTCAAGGCGCATTCGGCGGCGCCTCGGCCATGCCGAAATTCGACAAGGGATTAAATTATGGCATAGGCGCTCTCGATGAGAAATCCGCTAAAAGCGGAGCGTCGAAAACCGAGAAGGAAGTCACGGTCGAGCAGAAACAACAGTCGCTATTGTCCGCGAAACAAGCGGAGATACACGCCGAGATCGTGAATAAGCGGCTCGAAGGACTCGACGCCCTAAATCTCGAACATGAAAAGCTGTCGGCCATCCTACCGCAACTCGAAAAGATGAAGGGCAATACCGAGGCCGTTGTTACCGCGAAAGAGCGCCTTTGGAACATCGAGAATGAGATTGCAAAAACGAATGAGGATGCCACACAGAAGGAAATTGACGCACAAAATAAGGCGCTCAAAGAATGGGAAGACGCGAGAGAAAAAGAGGCTGCGGAACTCAAGCGAATCGCCGAGGAAAAAGCAGCTCAACACGAACGCGACATAGCGAACCTGAAAGAGCGCTCGGAGCTGGCGATCAGGAACAAGTCGCTTGAATTAGGCGACACACAAGGGGCAGGACGCGCACTCGCGGAGTATGTCGCGCAGAATAAGGCGCAACTGCTAAATGACCTCAGATCATTACAGGCGGCCGAGGGTGATTTGCTTGACGTTCGCGAAGCTCTCGCACAGGCGAATCGCGATCTCGCGGAATCCGACCCGGCGGCAATCGCGGCTCGACGGACGAAGGAAATTAATTCCGCGCTGTCCGAGCGAATATCCGCAATCGACGCCGAGGCGAAATCGGCGGCTATCACGGGGGGAACATACGACAAGACTGCCGAACGTGTCAGAGCGTTGACACAGGCATATCAGGAACTAACCGAGGCCGGGCTTGATGCTTCGTTGGTACAAAAAGACTTAACACAGGCTGTCCGGCAGTTGCAAGCAGAAAAGCAGAACCGCGAAGACACGGAAAGATATAAAGCTGTAGAGAAGCAACAAGAGGACGCCATAAAAAGACTTAATGAGAGCATCAGGCAGCAGACACACGACGACCTCGCAAACTCCATAGAGACGGCTATTACCGACGGTGGACGCGCGGGATTGCGGTCTCTGTTGGATCAGATCAAATCCACATTTGTGAAAAAAGCGGCGTCCTCGATTTCCGATTGGGTGTTGGGGCTCGGTGGTGAAGACGCCGGTGGCGGCGGAAAAACGCCTGCGGGTGGCGCGTCGGGATTCGCCGCGGGCTGGTCAATGATGTCCGACAAGCTATCCGGCGGGGCCACAACAGCAACCGGCGGCGCTGGTGGCGGCGGCGGATTCTTCAAGAAGCTGCTCGGTGGTGGTGGTGGTTTGTTCGGGTCTCCGCTCGGACTTGGACTCGGCGCAATCGCGATGTTAGGCGGTCTCTTCGGCAAGAAGTCGTCTCCGACGTTCTCGGGCGTGGAGCAAATATTCTCCGGTATCAATGCGCGTGGTGGCGATTTCGGCGGACTGTACGGCTCCGACGTGTTCGAACGGGCGACATTCTCGTCCCGCAATCGATATAACGACGTGTTGAGAAGCGGCGCGGGGACGAGAAAACTTGACGTCAATGTGAAAGTATCGCCGTCACGGGAGTTTGACGCGATAGTCGAGGACAAATGGGTCGGAACATCGAGGATGAATGAATTAAAGGGCGTGCCGAACCGGACAGGGTTTAATCATGGATGAGCCGACGATCAGAAGAAGACAGAGGCGCGCGGGGGGAATGTCACAGCGACCCGGTACAATTCACCTGTCGGGTGCGGGGTGTTTCTTGGCCTCTTTGATGATCTCTTCCGTGAGTGCTTTTATCCGCGCGGGCTGGGCGTCGTAGAAGACCTTAAAGTGATCCTCTACTATGGAAACGATAGGCTTATTTAGGAGAATAGCTACCGCGCGAATACGATTGAGAAGATCGGCTTCGATATTCAAGTTTAGTCGTTCGGTCTTTTTTCTCGTCATGCGGGAATTATTGCAGGGAACAAGGGAAAAATCAATGTTTTTAAAGCTCTTGACAGTTTGGAGCACGGGAGTTATACTGTAGGTAGTTTTAAAAACATAAAGCGTCCGGCGACACGCTGAAAGATAACAATTGAATAGATGATAGCGATTGGCCCCCCTTGTAGGTTCTCTTCGCCGGGCCACCTACGAGGGGCCGCCGTCGCTTTGCAGGGGTATCAGCACAAGGCTACGTTATAGATCGTGGCTCTCCGACGATGCCACGAAGCGGAACGAGCGGCACAAGAGAAGGAAAAGACCCGAACCGGACACCGGCGGGCAGATATAAAAGGAGAGGACAACATGAAGACGAACGGAAAAAGCACGGGCAAGACGAACACAGGGGCCACGGCAGCACGCACAGGACTACCCATCACGGAAAGCGATCTTTCCCCGGAACTTTGGAAGGCGATAGACGGGGAAGCGGAAAAGCGGGGCGTCGATGCTGAGGCAACGATTAACGCTATCGTCCGCGAATGGGTTGAGACCGAGAAGGAAGTAAAATTTTTCAAGATGTCGAAAAGTAAGAAGGAATTCGAGGCGCACACGATGACACTGAAGCTTCGCCCGGACGTGTGGGGGTTACTTGTAATTCACGCGATGAATTATGAAACGGATGTCGAGACATATTTAAACGATTATCTGAATCGCAGCGACCTTGATTAAGGAGAGGTGACAAATGGCAAAACGAGAACGAGGACTTTATAAGATCGAGAACTCGCCGAACTGGTATTTCGATTTTCAGATCAACGGGAGACGTTATCAAGGCAGCACGGGCGAAAGCTCGTTGACGAGGGCGCGGGACGTGCTGGAGAGGAAGCGACAAGAGGCGAGAGACGAGTTAAACGGGATTCGCAGGAACATTAACAAGCGCGTGACGCTCTCCGATCTGCTCACGTCGTACATGGCCGCGAAATCCGAGAAGAAGTCACGCCCCACAGACATTGGCAAAGCCTCGAAATTCGTTTCATTCTTCGGGGGTAATACGCCAGTGACCGCACTTGAGGGCAACGAAATGGAATTTCACAAGTTTATAAAGGCGAGGCTCTCGGGCGACGTTACGATCACGAGCCGTTATGATGCCAAAGCAGAGCGATTCGTTCCAGCACCACGCCCGGAAAAAGCTCCGGCATGTAGCAGGGTGAACGTTAATCGTGATCTCGCCTTGCTAAGATCAATTTTCAACTGGGGCATAGAGAACGGACTTTGCAGCCGCCAGCCCATCAAGCGCACTATGTTTGATAGGCGAGCCGAGGAACAGAGCAAGCGCATGGAATTTCTGACGGACGAGGAAGCCGAGCGGTATCTTTCCGCATGCTCTCCGCAATTCTATCCGGTCGCCTTGTGCGCCCTCGAAACGGGGTGCAGGCGTAACGAGATATTACGCCTGACATGGGCCGATG
>JAKLIR010000354.1 GCA_022709505.1 bacterium
GAGTCCCCCGCACAGGACTGAAAACAATTTCAAAGCAACATAGCTTCCGGGGAAAACAGTTGAGACGAGAGCGAGCAGGGCGGGATATCCGGGCGGGTAGTGCGTGTGCGGTTTCGGGACGGGCAGGTAGGTGTCCGTGAATCCTGTTCCCGCCTTGAGGGAGCGCGCGAGCATGATATAGTTATAATCGTCGCCGAAAGACGGCTTGGGATCGAAAGTCAGCGCGGCGAGCAGAAAATATGTCGCCAGACAGAGAATAACAGCCGGGATGTAAACCTTTTTCGGAGTGCTCATTTTCACCAGCCCGAAGAATTACCGTTCATATTAGAATAAGGCGCTTTTATATGCAAGGACGGAAGGAGCCGGCATTGTTCGGAAAGTATTTCAATTTTTGAACAAAAATGTAAAATATAGTGTCCGCCGCCAAGGACGACTAACCCGGGTTTTTCACCAGACAAACCCGTGAAATCGTAAAAAGGGCGATCCACGGCGTTGCATCATCGACTCGAACTCGGTCACATACGAAACAGTATGCTCCCTCGTTCTCGCTCGATGCGCCTTGTATCTCATCTCTTTTTCCGATTTCAACCCACATTGGTGAAAAATGTGGGCTAAGGCCGGAAAACCAGCGGAAAGAGGAAAACATGACGGAAAAATATCTTTTGTTCATAGCGCTTTGCTTATTGAATCCCACGATTGAGAACATAGGGCTTGGATTCCAGAAAATGGGGATTGATAGAGGAGCGAAAGCAAAGAGCAAAGGAGAGAAAGCTCTTTGGACGTTCGTGTGGATATTCGGCTTCATTCTTTCGGTCTCCGTGGCTTTCATAGCGTTCAAGATACTGACGCTCGGTAACGCCTCGACCGCCGGCGCGTTCGCGGGTTTCGGCCTCGTGGCCCTCACGCTTTTTTCCTATTTCATTCTGAAAGAAACGATCCTGAAACAGGAGCTCGCGGGAATTGCGCTCATTATGATCGCGACTTCCATCCTCGGCTATTTCAGCCACGGAAGCCAGTCCGAAACGGCGCACGTCAACTCGACGAACATGATATACTTTTTCGTCGGATATCTTATTCTCATAGGCATTGGGGGCGCGATCCTCACGAAGAGATTGAAAACGCTCGGCGGCCTGATCCTCGGTCTGATAGCGGGAAGCATGGCGGGCGTCGGCTACGGCCTTCAGAAAATCGTCTCACCCATGTTCATGGAACTGTTTAAAAATTTCAACGGAGAAAATCTCGGGAAAATAGCAACGGAGCCTATCAACTGGATCATGGTGTTGTGCGCGATAGGCGGCGTCGTGATCCTTCAGTTCGCCTACAAATACGGCAAAGCGGTTCAGGTGGTTCCGACGAGGGCGGCGGCCTTCATCATGACGCCGCTAATCTCCGGACTTGTTTATCTCGGGGAGAAAGTTCCCGTAATCTGTCTCGCGAGCATTGTGCTCGTCATACTCGGGGTGGTGGTCACAACAACCGCCAACCCGGCAAAGCACGGCCACTGAACTCTCCTCTTTTCAGGAGTCGCCGCAAGAGCGAGATAAAAATATCCGTCTCTATTCAGACTCCGCTTTTCCATCTGTGCGCCGCGCGTGCGACGCGTTCCCCGAATAGTTGGGCGGTTTTCAGATCGCTCTTGGGCGGGGCGTTTTCCGGGCCTTGGTCCACGTTGGCCTGAGTCATCAGCCCAAGATATCCTCCGACTCTGTTGAGGTCTTCCGGGCTCCCCTTGCTGTTGTTGAAACCCGGCAACAAATCTCCTCCCACCCAGATCATCCCGTGCTGCGCGGCGAACACGGCGAGCTGTATCAGCGTGTTCAGCTTGTCGCCGCTGTACGAACCGGAGTTTGTGAACCCTGCGGCTATTTTGTCTTTCCATTTTCTTTGAACCCACAGCTTTGACGTTTCTTCCATGAAAGATTTCATAGGCGCCGAAACGCTTCCCATATACGTCGGCGTTCCGAAAATGATCGCATCCGCCGCGTCGAACCTTGAAAGGTCCGCTTGCGCGTCCGCGACTTTAATCAATTCAGCCTTTGCCCCGTCCGTCGATTCCACGCCTCTCGAGACTTCTTTTGCAACTGCCTCGGTGTGTCCGTAACCGCTGTGATACACTATCGCTATTTCCGCCATTGTAATCGCCCCTCTCGTTCATATTCATTTAATATATAACTTTAAATACATGTAAGAGCCGGATTTGTTCCGCGAGCCGAAACTTTCATGTCATTTCAAGCCGGTCGATAGTCGAATGTCCGCGTTGAGGACGATTACTTCGGGATTAAATAACTTGCTAAAACGTGCTCCCGCAAATAGAATGCTTAAACCGGATTTTTCACAATAAAATCCGGGAAATCGTAAAAAGGGTGATCCACGGCTTGCATCATCGATTCGAACTCGGACGCATTCGAAACAGTATGCTCCATTGTTCTCGCTCGATGCGTCTCGTGTCTCATCCCTTTGTCCGATTTCAACTCACATTGGTGAAAAATGTGGGTTAAAGATTTATCAAGAGCGGGGGTATGTGAGGAATGAGGGTTTGAACGCTCTGAAAATGGAGGCGCGAAATGGCGAAAAAGAAACCTGCCGCGAAGAAAGCCAAAGCCGAAGGCGTTGAGCCGAGAAAACCTTGGGACTGGCTCGGAGAAGGCGGCGAACTTGCTCTCGAGGCGACCGGCGAACACCCGGTGATGTACATCGCGCTCGGCTCCGAACCGAAGACAGAGCACCCATTCAACCTGCATCGCGACATAATGAGCATTCCGCGGGCGCTTCGAGACACGCTTGGCAATATTCCCGGTCAGGTGGCGCGGGCCGCCGACAGGATCGTGAAGAAGAAGATAACGCGCATCATCGGGACGGGACTCGGAACGTCTCAATTTGTGGCGATGGGCGCCGCCGCAGCGTTCGGAGATTTCGCGGACCTCGACGGCGATCAGGTTGACTCCGGCGAATTCATAACAAGCCGCCGAAACTGGAACCTTCCCAAGTCGGCTTTCATAGTATTCTCCGGCAGCGGACGTACGATCGACGCGAACCGGGCGGCGCTGAAGGCGAAAGAGGGCGGCGCTTACGTGCTCGCGGTGACGAGCGTGCCCCACAGTCCGCTTACGAAGATTTCAGACGACGTGATCGTCTGCGAGGGCGGCTTCGACACGGGCGGCTCCGACACGTTTCACTACGCCACGCGACTCGCCGCCGGAATGCTGCTCGCCATCGAACTCGGCGAAAGAAGAACGCCGAAAAGAAAGAATTTCAAACTGCTCAGAAAACAGCTAAACGGCATCCCGGGATGGCTGGACGAAAACTCCGCCATGCTCGACGCGCGGTGCCGGACGATCGCCAAGCGATATAAAAACGCGCGCGGCTTCATCACCGTCGGCGGAGGCCCGAACGTGGCGACCGCCGAAGAGTTCGCTCTCAAGTTCGACGAGATGGCGCACATTCCCGCCAAGGCGATGTGCCCTGACCGCCACATACACGGCGCGCTCGGCCTGACCGACGAGAGGATTGTGACCGCGGTCATCGCCGCTCCCGGCCCGTCTTATCCGTGGCTCCGCCAGATCGCTCAAGCCACCGTGGGCCTCAAGACCCCTTCGCTCGGTATAGTGAGCGAAAAAGACACGGACATCGCCCGAATGATGGATTACGTGATAAGGATGCCCGCGGTCGATGAGCATATCTTCACCGTGCCCGCGACATTCGCCGTGCAGCTTTTCCCGTACTATTGCGCCGTGGAACTCGGCGATATCAATCCGGATTGCCAGCGCTCTAACATCCCGAAGCACGCCCGCGTCTGGATGGAGCTTTTCCCGAGAGGATCGCACTGATCCGACGGAAGGTGCTTAAACCTGCATTTCGCTGAAAGACCGGAGGCTTACCGATGCATTTCGACGTGGTTGCGGTCGGCACGCTCAATGCGGATATGATAATCATCGGCGACGCCCCGCGCGACATGGAGGCGCTCACCCGGTGGGTGGATACTTCGCGGGTGGAGATAACCGCCGCCGGCTCGGTCGGCTACTGTGCGATCGACATGGCGAGGCTCGGCCTCTCCGTGAGCATGTTGTCGTCGGTTGCCGACGATGATTTCGGCGAACTCGTACGAAAAAAACTCCGTG
>JAKLIR010000355.1 GCA_022709505.1 bacterium
CTCGTGTATTCGAACTGGAGCTTCGGATATTTCATCTGCTCGGCTTTCATCTTTTCAATCTGCATGGCGAGATCCGCTTCCCGGGATCTCGACACGAGAATTCTCGTGTTAAGGTCCGCGGCGGATTTCCTATCGCTCGTGTAGTCCGCCGGACTGATTATTCTGTCGTTCACAATCTCGCCGATCGTTTTCGTCAACTGTTTCTCATAGCTCGAAATTCTTCCGTCGATTTCCTTTACGACGGGATGGCTGGGTTTGTATTTGACCATCAGACTGGCGCGTTGCGCTTCCAGATCTCCGAGCTTCGAGCGAATGTCCTTTACCGAGGATTGGTCGTCGATGAACACGCCCGTGTCCTGCGCGAGCATGAGGCTTTTATCCCTTAAAACACGTTCGAGCGTGCTCAACTGCGTCTCGAATTGCCTCGTCTGTAGTTCGGATTCGAGTTTCTGCGCTTCGAGCTGAGTTATGGTTTCATTCCTGCTGACCATGTCCTCAGTCAGCATCACCACGCCGTGATCCTGATTGAATTGATAAAGACTTTTCTCTTTTTCTTCGAGAACTGAATTCGCGTTGTCGAGCTGTTCCTTGATGTAGGCGAGCGTTTCCCTCATGGATTCGGCTTGGAACTCGCGGCTCACA
This sequence comes from bacterium, assembly GCA_022709505.1. Classification (GTDB taxonomy): domain Bacteria; phylum UBP15; class UBA6099; order UBA6099; family UBA6099; genus JAKLIR01. Next base: position 643 of record JAKLIR010000355.1, read on the forward strand.
TCCTCGAAAGCGCGGGCGTATGCATTCGCCAAATCCGCGCAGTCCTGAGGGTTCCCGCTTTGCACGGATAGCTTTATGATTCCCGTATCTTCATCGCTTGTCGCTATGACTTGATTTAAAAGTGATAGTGCTTGGTCTTGCGGCCGGTTCAGACGTTGAGCGGCTTTTCTCGCTACCGGCAAACTCTTGAGTAACTTTTTCTGAGTTTCAACACTGAGAGGCGCAGGCATGTTCCCCGTGTTCTCCGTCATGAGGATCACCCTGTTGGGCTGATCAACGAGTATCTGCGCGGTCGCCTCGTAAGTTGTGGGGAGAATGATAAAACTATAAATAAATCCCCCTATGAAAAGAATTATCGTGGAAAGAATCACGATGAATTTTCTCTTCCAAATTACGCTCCAATAATCACGTATTTCCAATGCTGTCACCACCGCTTATATTTAAACTTCTATATTCCGACGTGATATAACTCCTTACCCAATTACCCGTTTTTTCAAACATCATTCAGCAATTTTTTCATGCAAGTATTGCTCTTGTCATTAAGTCTTTATTTCGAGACTTAAACGTTGTCGCGCCCGGAACGTTTCCTGTCTTCGGTTTCTTCGATTTCATTTAATATGCCTTCACGAAAACCGCCTCAAATTATGAATTCACCAATCCAGAGAAGCGAATTCCGTGCAATTCCTTATCGAGGCGGCTCTTCTCTTCAATTCCGAAGAATCGAGAGTTCTGAACCGGTCAACACTGAAATCCTCGCAGCAGAATGAAGCTGTTGCACTCCCCGCCGCCACCGCCTGCCTCAGAGTGACTTCATCAGTGCTGTCGGCTCGTGAAATCCATCCGATGAAACCTCCCGCGAACGAATCTCCCGCGCCCGTGGGGTCTTTTACGACGTCGAGCGGATACCCGGGCAGCGCGAAAAATCCTTCACGCGAAAACATCATCGCTCCATGCTCGCCCTTTTTTATGATGACAATTTTCATCGAGGGAAAACTCTTCAAAATCGAATCCGCTGCCTTTTGCAGCACCGGCGTCCCGGTAAGCATCCGCGCTTCTTCGTCGTTCAGCAATACAGCGTCAACTCTTCCAAGCACTCGGTCGAGCGCTTCTCTCGTGTTTTCGATCCAGTAGTTCATCGTATCCATAACCGTGAACTTCAGCCCCGAGCATTGATCGAGCACCTTCAATTGTAACTTTGGGTCGATATTCGCGAGAAATAAATACGATGAATCTCGAAATTTTTCAGGTATAACGGGATTGAATGTTTGTAATACGTTCAGTTCCGTCGTCAGTGTCGTTCTGACGTTCACATCCGTTTCGTATTTACCGGCCCAGTAAAAAGTCTTTCCCTTTTCTTTGACAACTCCGGCGGTATCTACTGCTCGAGACCTCAAAAGTTCGAGATAACTCTCCGGAAAATCTTCGCCGACAACGCCGACGAGCTTGGGCACGCTGAAAAAGCTTGCAGCAAAACTTGCGAATGTTCCGGAACCGCCCAACACTCGATCCGCCTTTCCAAAAGGCGTCTCGACGCTATCGAGAGCAACGGTTCCTACAATTAACAGTCCCATACTCCCTCATTACCATTGACTATAATGATATTATCATGAAAATTTTATAGAAATTTCACTAATAATCAAGAGAATGGATTAATTTGCGAATAGAAATGTGCGATTTTGTCGCTTTGGGGTTTATTGCTATCTTGTTATACCATTAATTCTTTCTCTTAACTTTTCCAATACTGCAGACATTTGCTTATCGTATGTAAAAACCTTCAGAACCTTTTGCCGGCCTTTTTCAGCCACTTCTTTTCTTTTCGAGGGATTTTCCAAATAATATGCAATTTTAGATTCTAACTCTTCTTTTGATTTGAAGACATCAATTTCCTCTCCAACTTTGAAAAATTTCTTGATACACAGTAGATCTCTATCTTCCGGAAGGTCCTGAACAATCATAAAACCTCCCGAAAGAAGGCATTCGAACACTCTCATGTGCATGGACCAGCTTGTGGAGATTGAGATGTTGATTTTCGCGGCTTTATATGCCTTGCATAGTGCTTCTCCATGCTCGACTTTCCCGACCGCGTATTTCGCAAGCCCTTCTATCTCGTTCCAGTTTTCGCCGTAGATCTTAAGCTCCCTCCCCGTTGAAGCAGCCCATTCCATCGCTTTTATTCTCGGATATATCCTCACCAATCCGTTCAATGTAATCTGCCACGCGATATCAGATATCTCCTTTTCGTTTTTCTCCATCCCTTTTTTCTCAAGGAATTTCCTCAAAAATTCTTCCACATCCGAAATCCTCACGAATGCGGCTATGTCCTTATCGATCTCGTTTCTAATTTCCTCATGGATGTCGCGCCACAGGGTTCTGTCCGAGTCCTCATATCTCTGTATGTTATAACTCCACGACGGTATGTTCGCCACGTAAGCGATGTCGCAACCGTATGTTTCCACGTCTCGTTCTGAAAGTTCTATTTCATGGAACACTTTTTCCGACGCCGGAACCGGTAAAAACGTGAGCATTTCCTTCGGATACCCCCGGGAAGCGAGATCGTCCACGAACGGCGTGAAAAGAAAATCTCTTTCTCCGAAGATCGAGTGGTCGCGGTCGTAAATTTGCGGGACCGGGTCCTGAACCCACACGACGAAAGGAACGGTTTTGGGAATTACCGCATTCCCCTGCTCGTACCTGTGATGGTCTATCTGAACTATGACGTGCGGCTTGAAATCGTTGAAAATTCTCAACGAGGAAAGCATCGTGCTGAAAGATGTTTCCAAGGGTTCAATCTCAAGCGCTGAAATACATCCTTGATTGTTGAAAGCTCTCACCATATCGCGGGAGCAGTATTGGGCGAAAGTGGTGTACCTCGAAGTCATGACGAGCACACGGAGATTTTCCATTTCCTCGAATGTTTTTTTCCAATCCTCTTCACTTATCGAAGAGTAGTATGCGGCAATCTCCTCCGTGAGCTTCTTCGATTCATTTTCCCTCGCTTGCCACGCTCTGTTGACGCCTCTTTTGCATTCCTCATATAACGCTTCGCTCTGGAAAATGAAATCCTGAGGAAAAACCGTGTGAGGGTGCGCGTTGAACCACCAAGCGATCTGACGCCTTATGTCCGCGCCGACGAACGGCACTATCTTATGCGAAGTAATTTCCTCCGAGATATCGTGCGTTCTGAAAATCGCCGCCGATATTTCCTCGTATGGTTCCGCCACGAGTATCGTCAGGGCGTTCATGAAACCGCCCTTTGTTTTTTTCAGCAGATTCAGGAAACCATCGACAAACAACATGTTCACGGCGAACAAGGGATTGATCAGCAATCTGCCCATTCCCGGTTTTTTTCTTGTCTCGGCTAAAAATGAGTCGTATTCTCTTTCCGCCTGACCCAAATTTACATTGTTCGGCGTTATATCCACATATCCGGCGTCTTTCTTCAAAAGTATCTTGTATCCGGAGTCCGCGT
>JAKLIR010000356.1 GCA_022709505.1 bacterium
GCAGTTCGCCGTTCTCGTTCCAGACGTAAAATTTCCGTGCGTCCCAGTTCGCGCCGATCAGCGTCCCTGCTCCGTCCGACGTCACAAGCCCGATATGATCCTTAACCTTGAACTTTTTCTCAACCTTCATCGTATCGGGATTTATTCGCAATACAGCGGAACTCGTGTTCTTGGCGTACACGGCCACCGCCATCCAGATCGATTTGCCGTCGTTCTGCAAGCCGCTCGGATGGTACTTCAAGCTTTCCTCGTAATTTTTCACAGCGACGATCTTCATTGTCTTCCTGTCGATCTTCCACAGCAGCGCTTCTCCGCTGTCTTTTTTCACTGAACTTATGAATAAGGTATCCGTTCCCACGGAAACACCTTGGACATGGAATAAATCATCTGGGATCGGGCCGAGCTTGCCCGCCGGTTTCAGTCCGGCAGACGCCGCACCCTGTCCCTTTTCGGCAACAGCACGCCCCGCGGATAATATCATTACAAACACTATTAAAATCACTACGCGCACTTTCGACGGTGAAAATCCCATGAGGGTCGCCCTCCGCGAACGGATTTTTCATCTCGTTCGATCATCCGAAATCTCGCTCTATGTTATTGTAGAGAACAACGTTGCCGCTGTCATTAATTATTTTCACGCGGCCGGGTGCGGATATCCGGCAGCTCAAGGGGGCGCTTTTGAAAAAGCGCCCCCTTGAGTATCCCCCGCAAAACTTTTTGCTCTCGCAATGCCGCATAAAACATGCGGCATTGCTTGCTCATGTTATTACTTCACGTTCTCTGTCATCCCGGGGGTGACTATCCTTCTCTTGCCATCTTAGTGTACATCATCCCGGGTGGTTATGCTGCTTCTATTCTCCTCCTTAGCGTACGTCATTCCGGACTGAGATCCGGAATCCACGCGGTGACAGGACGTCAGGGGTGGTCTTTTCGGGGCGGGATGGGCGAAAGCCGCGGCCGGGTGCGGAGACCCACCGGGCCGAGACCCGTCCTTACAACTCAAATGCAATTTAATATAGGCCGCGGGAGCGGCCTTGCCATTCCGTTACGGCGCGGAGCACCGTAACGAGAAGTAAAAGGCGCCGATACGCGGAGCGCCGTAACGAGGAAATCGCCTCGGTGTTTTTCCTGATAACGGAAAGCAATTCCGGAGCTCTTCCGGAATTGCGCGCAAAAAGTTTAGGAGGGATTCTCAAGGGAACCCTTCTCAAAGGGTTCCCTTGAGCTGCACCACGCTCCATGCGGTGCATGATGGTCTATTTTCTAATTAACGAGAAGCGTTTATATTATCCACGTCAGTTATAATGAAGTCTCACGAGCGCGGTTAGTCGGGAAGACGATGACGATTTTACGTGAAGGCCGGAGAAACAATGCGTGAGGATCATAAAATGAAAAAGACTTTTTTTGTTCTTATTATCGCTGCGTCGATTCTGATTTCATGCGCGGCGCGGGCGGGCGAAGCGGCTGTAAGCGTTTCGGAAAGATGGCTGCACGATAGATGGACGGCCTCATGGGCCGCGCATCCGGACGGCCCGCAGCACGACCCCGCTGTTTTCCTCTTCAGAAGAACGTTCGACCTCGATAAGAAGCCGAGCCGGTTCGTCGTGCTCGTGAGTGCGGACCAGCGCTACCGGCTATGGGTGAACGGAGTGAGCGTGTCCGCGGGCCCGGCGCGAGGAGACACATTGCACTGGCGTTTCGAGACGGTGGACATCGCGCCGCAGCTCAACGCTGGTAAAAACCTGCTCTCGGCGCGCGTGTGGTCCGAGGGAGACATGGCGCCATGGGCGCAGTTCAGCGCGCACACGGCGTTCATCATGCAAGGCGACGGCGACGCGGAACAAGTCGCGAACACGCCCGGCGGGTGGAAAGTGTACAGAGACACGAGTTGGACGCCCGTGGCGGGCGACAACCGGCGCATCGCGCAATTCGCGACCGGTCCGAACGAGCGGATCGACGCAGCGCGGCACCCGTGGGGCTGGCTCGAACCCGATTTCGACGACTCCGGATGGGCAGCGCCTGTCAGCGTGACGGACGGCGTGCCGGTCGGCCTTCGCGGTGACGGCAGCTCCCTGTGGCAACTCATGCTCCGCCCCATCCCGCTGCTCTCCGAAGTCCCGGAGCGCATCCCGAAGGTCGTACGCGCCAAAAAAGTGAAAGTCCCCGCCGAATTCCTCGAAGGCAAGGCGCCCATCACCATACCGCCGAAAACCACGGCCTCCATCCTTCTCGACAACACCCTGCTCACAAACGCCTACCCCGAACTCATAACCAGCGGCGGCGCCGGCTCGAAAGTGCACCTCTCATACGAAGAATCCCTCTTCAAATACCCCGAAGTCGCCGTGTGGAATCTGATAAAAGGAAACCGCAACCAAACGAAGAACTTCGCGATGCGCGAGAATTACAAGTTCGACGAATTTCTGCCGGACGGCGGCGCGCACCGCGTGTTCTCGCCGTTCTGGTTCCGCACTTTCCGATATATGCAGATCGACGTCACGACAGCCGCCGAACCGCTCGTGATCGAGGACATCCGAGCGGTCGCCACCGGTTATCCCTTCGTCGCACGCGGCAGCTTCGATTCAAGCGACCCAACGCTCAAAACAATCTGGGAGACCGGCTTCCGCACCGCACGCCTGTGCGCCGTGGAAACTTACTTCGACTGCCCGTTCTACGAACAGCTCCAATACGTCGGCGACACACGCGTTCAGGCGATGCTCAGCTACTACGTGCCCGGCGACGACCGTCTTGCGCGCAACGCGATTGACCAGTTGCTCGACTCCCGCGTCTCCGAAGGCCTGACAATGAGCCGCTACCCCTCCCGCATGACTCAGATAATCCCGACATTCTCCCTTGCTTGGATCGGCATGATCCACGACCATTGGATGATGCGCGGCGACAAACAATTCACGAAAAAATTCATACCCGCCATGGGTGAAGTCATAGGCTGGTTCGAGTCGCACAGACTTTCGAACGGGCTGATCGCGCGGCAGCCGTGGTGGAACTTCGTTGACTGGGCGTGGCCCGGCGGCGCTCCCCCCGGCTCGGGAGACACCGGATCCTCGATCATCACCCTCCAGTTCGTGCTCGCCCTCCGGGAAGCCGCAGACATCGAGTCCGCCCTCGGCGCTCCGGACGCCGCGAAAAGACACCGCGCTCTCGCGGACTCCCTCCTGAAATCCGCCGTCAAAACATGCTGGGACGCGAAAAAAGGCCTCTTCGCCGACGCCCCCGACAAGAAATCCTACAGCCAGCACGCAACCATTCTCGCCGTGCTCGCGGACGCCGTCCCCCCGAAACAAATCAAATCCGCAATGGAAAAAGTCATCTCCGACAAATCGCTCACTCAATGCTCGCTCTACTTCAGGTACTTCCTGAACCGCGCCATAGACAAAGCCGGACTCGGAGACATCTACATCTCCCTCCTCGGCCCGTGGCGAGACGCGCTCGACATGGGCCTCACTACATGGCCGGAAACACCCGGCGACACAAGGTCCGACTGCCACGCGTGGAGTTCGAGCCCGTCGATCGACCTCGAATCCATAGTCTGCGGCGTGAAACCCGCATCGGCCGGCTTCGCAAAGGTGCGCGTCGAACCCCACCTCGGCACGCTCGACTGGGCGCGATGCTCCGTCCCTCACCCGAAAGGAGACATCCGCGTCGATCTCGTAAAGAACGGCGCCGGCATAAAAGCGGAAATCGAACTTCCGGCAGGCACGCCCGGCGTTTTCGTCTGGCGCGGCTCGGAAATCCCGCTCCACCCCGGCAGACAGACGATCGAAAAGAAATAGTCGCCCTTCAGCGACTCATTTTTAGGCCGACACTTCGAACATGGGAGACCGTAAAATGAAAAGCTCACTTCGTTTCGCAATCATCATAATGCTCCTCGCGACATGCGGCGCGCGAGCGGCCGAACTCAGCCGCCCCAACGCGGATCAAGCTGCGCGGCTCGACGAAAATTCGTGCGCGGACGGTTTCTCGTTCATAGCCATGGCGGACAGCCACTCAGGAAACAAGGTGTTTCCCGTCTCGGCCTCTCTCGCGGCGGCCATGAAACC
>JAKLIR010000357.1 GCA_022709505.1 bacterium
CCTCGCCGCCTGCTCGGAACACGCTCTCGTTCTCACTCCGGAAGGAATGAAAATCGACCGGGACGCCTGCACGGCCTGCGGCGCTTGCGCCGACGCCTGCCCCGCCGGCGCCCTCGAAATCATCGGCTCTCCTTGGACTATGGATCGCCTGCTCGACGAGGTGGTCCGCGACTCGGAGTTCTACAATAATTCGGGAGGCGGCGTCACTCTCTCCGGCGGCGAACCGCTCATGCAACACGAGTTCGCCTCGGAATTCATGTCCGCCTGCCGGAACGCCGGGCTCCACGTCGCTCTCGACACCACGGGCTACGCTTCAAAGGAAATTTTCACGCGCGCCGCGGATAAAGCGGACCTCGTCCTGCTCGACATAAAACACTTCGACCCCGATACTCACAGGCGAATCACCGGCATACCGCTCGAACCGGTGAAAGCAAGCGCCGCCGCTCTCGCGGAAATGCAGAAACCGATGTGGGTGAGAACACCCGTGATCCCCGGCGCGACCGATTCGAACGAAAATATCGCCGCCATAGCCGCTTTCATTTCTGAAAACCTGCCCAACTGCGAGAGGTACGACCTGTTGCCGTTCAGCAATTTGTGCGTATCAAAATACGAGCGGCTCGGATTGAAATACGAATACGAGCACTCCCCGCTTTATCCGATGGAGAGAATGGAGGAGCTTAGGGAAACGGCTCTCCGCGGAGGAGTGAAGAACATTGTCATACAGGGTCTCACGGCCCGGAAATCCTGAACCGCCGGACAAACGCGGTTCGAATAAAGAGGAAAAAGGAGTTGCGTCCATGACGGTTGAAATAGACGACAAACTTTTCGAGGCTCTTTCGGGCGAGATTACGCCGAAATTTCTCGCTACCGCGAGCGCGGATGGAGAACCTAACATCGTGCCGGTGATATCGATCGAACCGTGGGACAAGCACACTCTGATATTCGGCGACCTTATGATTTGGAAGACAAAGAACAACCTGATGGAACAGCCGCGCGTCGGAGTCGGAGTGCTGACGACCGACATGAAATGCTGGACGCTCAAAGGAGTTTTCGAGGGGTTCGAGCGCACCGGAGAGAGATACGATCAGGTGGGGATGAGAGAGCTGTTCAGGTACAATGCATACTCCGGGCTTCGCGGCTGCGGCTCGATAAGGGTGGAGGACGCGCGGCGGATAAGAGGTCTCATCTCGCCGGCGCGTATCGCCGAGATGGCCTTCGCATCAATCGATTCCCTCGGAGTGAAATTCGACCACACCGGTCCGATGCCCCCGCAGGTGACGGAGAAATTCTCTCGTTCGAAAGCCGCGAAATTCATCTCTTTCATAGACACCGACGGATACCCCGTCGCACTCCCCGCGCTCACGATGTTCCCGGCGGGGCACGACGTTCTCGAAATCGGAGCGGGCGCTTTGAAATATCCGGACGGCGTAGCGCCGGCCGTACCATTCCGGGCCGCGGCCGCGATCATCACTTCGGATCCGATCGCCTACCAGATCAAGGGGACCGTGACCGGCTTCGTTAACCGGCTCGGCGTGAAACTCGCGCGACTCGAGGTTGACAAAGCGTTCGCCGCTTCTCCGCCTATTCCGGGGAAGCTGATCAGCGCCGCCGGGACGACTACTTGAAACGCGCGGGCTGTTTTTCAAAATTAACTTCTACATATATAATGAAATCATGAATTCTCCTGAGGTTCTGCTCGCCGCACCTCCGTTCGATTTCACGGGAATAAACATCGAGGAGCGCCCGCGGACGAAGCAGGCCGGTTACTACCTTTACTATCCGCACATGGGGCTTTGCTCCATAGGCGCAACGCTCGCCCGCGCCGGGTTCTCGGTGAAAATACTCGACGGCATGGTGGATGCGCGCTCGGAAGAAGAGTTCGTCGCGCTCATCATCGCCGCACGGCCCCGCCTGCTCGGGCTCAGCATAACGACACCAGCGCTTCCGATAACGGGAAAACTCATCTCCAAAATCAGGAAATCCCTTCAGGACATCGTGATCGTCGCCGGCGGGCCCCACGTCTCCTGCGACCCGGAAATAGTCCACGCGCTCGGCGCGGACTTCGGCGTTGTGGGCGACGGCGAGACGCCGATGCTGAAGATCGCGGGATCGGTGCTCCGGGGCGTCGCCCTCGAACCCCGGACGCCGGGAATCGCAGTCCCCGGCGCCGTCGCCGAAACGCAACCCGATCTTTCAGACCTCGACTCCATACCGCCTCCGGACAGGCGCCTGCTGTCCGATCCGGACGCTTATTTCAATCCCTTCGTGAAAGCGCGCACCACGTCCCTGCTCTCCGCGCGCGGCTGCCCCTTCCAGTGCTCGTTCTGCTGCAGGACGATCTCCATGGGCGGCTACAGGCCGATGGAAGAGCGGGTCGTTCTCGCCGAGATGGAGCGCGCCGCCTCCGAGGGTTACCGCTTCATTTCCCTCATAGACGAAACATTCACATACGACCGGGACCGCGCCGTGCGGATCGCCGGAGAGATGCTGAAACGCAAGCTGCCCTTCAAGTGGTCCTGCCAGACCCGCGCCGACCTCATAGACGCCGAAGCGTTGAAAGTGTTCCGGGCCGCGGGCTGCGTGAACCTTTCCTTCGGGCTCGAAGCTGGTGACGAAGAAGTGCGCGCCGGCATGGATAAAAAGATCCGCGACACCGACTATGAAAAAGCGGTGTCCGCTTGCAGGAAAGCCGGGATAACGACCAACCTGTTCGTAATCATCGGCGCGCCGTACGAAACCAAGCCGCAGATCGATAAGAGCATCGAGACGGCCGTTGCGCTCGAACCCGACTACGTTGTGTACAACGTCGGAACCCTGTTCCCGGGAACCCGCGAATATGAGAAACGGATCGAGGCGGGCGAGATCGACAGGACGATCTGGGACTCATATATGCGGGGTGAAACGCCGCTCCCCGTCCTTTCGAAAACTCTCGGCAGATCAGAACTTTCCGAGCTTCTGCGAAAAGGCTACTCCCGCTTTTATCTAAGGCCGGGATACATTGTGAAAAAAATCCGCTCCGTGCGTTCTCCGCGTGACATCGCGGTGCTCGCGCGGCAGGCGCGAACGGTTATAGCGGACTATGTCGTCTGACAAAAAAACATACTCTGCCGCCGCGGCGGTGTTTCTCGCTTCGGCCGCTCTATACATCTCTTCCGCTCCGCCGGATGTCGCTTGGGGCGACAGCGCGGACTTCGTCGTCTGCGCGCACTTCCTCGGGGTTGTACATCCCACCGGATACCCGCTCGTGACCCTGCTCGGAAAAATTCTTTCCTTCGCGCCCGTCGGCTCTCTCGCCTTCAGGGTCGGCCTTCTCAGCGTGATACCCGGCGCAGCGGCGCTCGCGGTGTTCTTTCTCACTGCCGCACGCCTCTCGAAAAGCATTCCCGTCGGCCTTTATTCCTCCGTGGTTTTCGGCCTTTCCACGTTTCTCTGGGAAAGGTCCGTCACGCTCGAAGTATATTCTCTGAATCTCCTTTTCTGCGTCCTGCTCCTCCACATCCTCTTGTTCGGCAACAGGAAAACGGGGGCCGCGCTCGCCTTCTTCTTCGCGGCGGCATGCGGGCTCGGAAACCACGGCACGCTGGTTTTCCCCGCCCTGCTCCTCGGCGTGTTCGCGCTCGCGCTCGATGGAAGAAATTTCATGCGCACGTTTTTCTGCGGCGGCTTCGCGATAATTCTCGGCCTCTCGATCTACCTGCTGATCCCGTTGTGTTCGGCGAGAGCTGTCTATTTCGACTGGAACCAACCCGACACGTTCAAGAAGTTCACGCTGTTGCTCACGGGCGTGGATTTCTGGGTGATCGGCGAGTACAGCCTCGCGCTGATGGCGGAGACCACATCGTCGCTCGCCCGCTCCATCGCACTGCAAGTCTCAGTTCCCTTCATCGCGGGGCTTGCGGCGTTCCCATTCATTCGAACCGTGGGCCGCGCGGAGAAAGCCATGCTGGCGGGAGTGTTCGCCCTGACCGCGTTCTTCCCGATAATGTACCCGACAAAGGAGAAGGAGGCGTTCTTCGTAATCGCGTTCGCGGCGATGATGATGGGGGCGGCG
>JAKLIR010000358.1 GCA_022709505.1 bacterium
ATGACTGGGGGGTCGCTCGGGCTGTAAAGGTCGGTGCGAATGCCGGGGAAGCGATCGAGAATCGGTTCGGCGTCGTCTATTTGATGAAGTAGTGTTTTGAGGACTTCGGGCAGCACTTTCGCTTCCGACGAGCGGGTGAAAGCGCCGAGCGCGCGTATGGTGGGGATAAGTGTAGCGAAGTCGCCGCGTCGCGTGAGGGCGCGGAGGATTTTGGGAAGGAATGAGCGGCCGGTGACGCCGATCGAGCCGATGAAATCCGCGACCGCCGGGCCCATGGCGTTGCCGCGCCGGTTATACTGCCTCATCACATCCTGTTCGAGGTCTTGAAGCCAGAGGCGGCCCGCTGTTCTCACGGCGGCGTTGGCCTCGTCCACGGAGTTGCTTTGCACGTGTTTCTTGAGGAGCTCGATCATGAACGGATCGCTTGCGCGATTGAGGTTCGCGACCGCCCACGATACGAGAATTTCGTCTTCCGAGCGCACCGCTGTTTCGAGGTATTCGTCGTCGAGAGCGCCCGTTTCCTCCCTGCGCCAGAAATCTATTCTGTCTCTCACGTGCGGCCACGCCTTGGTCCAATAGTCGCCGTCGAGGAGATCGCAGAACGCGGGGCTTTCGTCCCTGTGGAACGATCTCTCGAGCACGAGCTGCACGTTCTTCTCGGGATATACCGCTCGTTCGTTGTAAATATAAATCCGGGCGCGTCCGTCCCGCAGTGTTATTTTTATCCAGCGGATGAATTTCATTCTGCGGAACGTGTGAAGCACTCTGTTGTAGTATTTATATATTTCCGAGAGTTGGTCGAAGGTGTCGTCTATTCGGTGGAAGGCGCTCCAGAACTGCCTGTTGAAGAGTATTTTTATTTTGTGTTCCCGCATGTCGGCCCAACTGAAATGCATCGATGTGTCCGTGCTGTTTGTTCCGACATACCAGAGCACTCTTGCGTCTTCAGCGCGCACGCTCGATCTCGGATGGAAAATGTAGTCGTCGAGTTCGCTGAACACGCTATCGACGGGCATTACGTTTTTCAGAGCCTCTCTCTCGACTTCGGAGAAAGGTTCGAGCAGGAAAAAACTGCCGGACTGGCTGATGGCGGTCTTGCATTGTTCCGGCGCGGCCTTGAACATGTTCTTGCGTGATTCAGGCCACGGGATTCCGCAGGTTACGCAATCGAGGAGAGTCGGAAGCTTGATGTTGACGTTGGGATATTGGAGCATGTCGGCCACCCGAGTTTGATTTTTCGCTCTTACATTTTAGCATATTAAAGGTTTTACAAAAAACCGTCCAGTAACAGAAAACGCCGCATGCGTCCGCGGGCTTGCCGAACGCGGGTTCGGGAATTCTGAGCAGTCATTCTCCGATGATTTTGATTATGAGGCGTTTTCTGCGTCTCCCGTCGAATTCCGCGTAGAAGACCTGTTGCCACGGCCCGAAATCAAGTCGTCCCTCGGTAACGGGAATAATGACTTCGTGGCCGATGAGTAGGTTTTTCAAGTGGGAGTCTCCGTTCACCTCGCCGGTCCGGTGGTGCCTGTAGTCCGGTCCTTCGGGCGCGAGCTTACCCAACCATTCGTCTATGTCTCCTATTATGCCCGGCTCGTCGTCGTTTATGTAAACCCCCGCCGTTATGTGCATCGCGGAAACGAGCGCAAGCCCTTCCGCTATCCCGCTCTTATGCAAGGCCGCTTCCACCTTGTCGGTGATGTTTACGTAATCGCGTTTCTTTTTCGTTTCGAACCAATGGTATTCTGTGTGTGATTTCACGGGAACCTCCTCGCCCCATAGGGCCGGGATTGATATGCAGTTAATGAATTATAGCGCGCGGGAACTTAGCGCCGTTAATCCCCGAACAGAGAGCTGATTTTGTCCAGAGCGCTCGTCGCGATGGCTCGGCTGGCCTGTTCGCGGGCTATACGGATTTCCTCTTCGCTGCCTCTGACGGTTAGATGCACCGGTATTTCCTCGATGAAACGGGAGGGTTTCCTCGGGATGGTCTCTCCGAACCTGCGACGAGAAAGGGCGTAGGAGAGGAAGAGCCTCTTTCTCGCCCGCGTCATTCCCACATAGAACAACCTTCGTTCTTCTTCGAGCCCGCCCTCCGCCTCTGACCGCTCGTGCGGGATGTACCCTTCTTCCACGCCCACGATGAAGACTGTTTTGAATTCGAGCCCTTTAGCGCTGTGTAGCGTCATAAGCGCCACGGAGTCCTGTTTCAACTCCTCCTCGGTTTCGGCCTCGTCTGTCATGAGTGCTATGTTTTCGAGAAACCCTTGAATGCTGGGATCGCTATCGTTTTTCTGATATTCGAAAACCGCGTTGGCAAGTTCGACGATGTTCTCGTATCTTCTGGCCGCCTCGTTGGCGTCGCTACAAGCCTGCGAGTAGGCCTTTTCGAAATTCACTTCGGCGAGAAGCCGTTTCATTGCGCCTGCGGGATCCTGCGGGTTCGCGGTGATGTGCTTCAGAATTGTTTCCTTTATTCTGAGAAAGGCGGCGATGCCTTCCTTCGCTTTGCGAGGGATCGCGTCCGAGGAAATGGATTCCTCGAGCGTCTTCATGAGAGAGGCGCGTTTTTCCGCTGCGGTTTGAAGGATTTTTTCGAGCGTTGTTTTTCCGATTCCGCGAGGCGGGAAGTTGACGACTCGCAGCAACGCCACGTCGTCGTCCGGATTCGTGAATGCTTTCAGATAGGAAGTTACATCCTTTATTTCGCGGCGTTCGAAGAACTTCGCGCCGCCGACTATCACGTATGAGATGCCGAGACCGATGAGTTTTTCCTCGAACGCGCGGGACTGAGCGTTGGTGCGGAAGAGGATCGCGAAGTCCCCGAAGAGCCCGCGGTTCGCGGTTTTTTCGGCATGGATCATGCTTATCACCGCAGCCGCTTCGTCACCCTCCTCTGGCGCCTCCATAAGGGTGATCGGCTCTCCGCTATCGGCGGAAGTCCATAGCTTCTTGTCGCGGCGCATGGAATTGTTGCGGATCACGTGGTTGGAGGCTTCGATCACCGTGCCGGTGGAGCGGTAGTTGCGTTCGAGCTTTATAAGGCGGGCGCCCTTGAAGTCGCGTTCGAAATTCAGGATGTTTTCCATCCGCGCGCCGCGCCATCCGTAAATGCTCTGATCCTCGTCGCCGACGACGTAGAGATTTTTATGTTTCGACGCGAGTTTCTTGATTATTCCGTACTGGCAGCCGTTCACGTCCTGATATTCGTCAACCATTATGAATTTGAAACGCTCCTGATATTTCGTCCTGACTTTTTTGGAATCGAGCAGTTTCGATGCGCACAGGAGAAGGTCGTCGAAGTCGAGAGAATTATTTTTGAGAAGGAGGGAATTGTAGGTTTCATAGACGCGCGCGAAGACCGGGTCCGCGAAGTCCTCGTTCGCTGGTTCGGGGTAGGCGTTTTTCACCGAGCCGATCCGCCACAGCAGTGCGCGCGGGTCATATTTCTGCGGATCGAAGCCGTGTTCGATGAGAGCTTTTTTTACGAGGCCCGCCTGATCTGTGGAGTCCATTATTCCGAACGCGGGATCGCGGCCGAGTTCGCCGATGTCTTCTCTGAGCATCTTCGCGCAAAGGGAGTGAATGGTGCAAATCGTCATTCGCGAGCATGTTTCCTCGGTGACGATGGATGATACTCTTTCTCTCATTTCGCGGGCGGCTTTATTTGTAAATGTGATGCACAGCAGGGATTCCGCGGGCACTTTTTTTTCGAGCAGCCGGGCGGCGCGGTATGCGATCGTTCTTGTTTTTCCCGTTCCGGCGCCGGCTACGACCACGACGGGGCCCTCGACGTGTTCGACCGCCTCGCGCTGCTCCTTGTTGAGTGATGACAATTTCAGCATGCTCAGGTGTAACCCCCGGGTCAAAACCGCTGCATTATGATAGGCGCAGAACATAGGATAATCAACCCGGAATATTCATAACTTTTGCAACCGGAGGACCGCCCCCGGTGATGATACGATGAGGATAGTCGCGAGGGGGAGAGTGATTCGGGATATGGGGCGGTGAATGTCGCCGCGCGTATTCCACTGCGACGG
>JAKLIR010000359.1 GCA_022709505.1 bacterium
TCTTGACTCTAACATCACTACCCTGATAGCGGCTGTTGCGTTGTACGGATTCGGCACCGGGCCGATCAGAGGTTTCGCCGTCACGCTGAGCCTCGGGGTTTTACTCAGCATGTTCTCGGCGTTGACTGTATCAAGACTATTCCTGCTTGCCGTCGTTAATGTGAAGGGTTTTCAATCTTACGCCTTGTTCGGTGCGACACCGAAGGATCCTGAACTTGCGGCGCAGGCTCAATAAAGGTACTGGGAGGATTCGATAAGTGCAGACTAAGATACGATTTGACATCATCAACAATAGGAAGATCTTCTTCATTTTTTCGGGGTTGATAATCCTTACCGGAATCGCGTCCATGGCGATTCAGCAATTCGTCCTCGGCATCGATTTCACAGGCGGGAGAATTCTCCAGTACAAGGCCGAGAGAACCGTTACGACTTCTGAAGTTGAAGGCATTCTCACAAGGTTGGATATCAAGCACAACCCGGTCCAACTCCTCAGCGGGAACAGGGACATACTGATAAGAACCGCCGACTATTCCAACGAGAAACAGGCCAAGGCTCTTGACGAAAAAATCAGAGACCTCAAGATCGCCTTCAACGTGGAGTTCCGGAAAATCGATCCGAACCGCTTTGAATTGAAAAGCATCGATGGAACGATGACGCGAGACCGGCTTGATGAAGCGCTCGAAAAAGCGGGACTGCCGAAAGATTCCGTGGTGATCGATTCCACGAAGGAAAACCCGCCTTCGGAGACCACCGGTATCACCACCTACGATGTTACTCTGAAAATCAATTCGAGCAGCAAGAGCGAGATCAAGAAAATAGCCGCCGCCGTGTATTCAAAGTTCGGCGGTTATCAGGAATATGCAAATCAGGATAAGGTTGACCCCGTATTCGGCATCGAGCTGAAAAAGAAGGCGTACTATGCGATGGCCGTGGCGGTCTTCGGAATCCTTATTTACGTCACGTTGAGGTTTGAATTCTGGTTCGCGGTCGCCGCGGTGCTGGCGCTCGTTCACGACTGTTTGATAACGCTCGGCTTCTATTCGGTTCTGAGACTTGAAGTTGACGGATCGTTCGTGGCTGTGATACTGACGGTCTTGGGATATTCCATCAACGACACGATAGTCATATTCGACCGTATCAGGGAGAATATGCGAAAGGACAAGAAGTCCGCTCTCGATGTTGTATTGAACATGAGTTTGTGGGAAACCATGGCTCGATCGATCAACACGGTTTTGACGGTCGAATTGACGATAGTGGCTATACTCGTGTTCGGCGGGCACAGCATACGCGATTTCATGGTGGGGATGTGCATAGGCATAACATGGGGCTGTTATTCATCGATATTCATAGCCGCTCCGTTGGCGTATATGTTCAAGATGGCCGAGTCCAAGAGGAAAGCGCTGACGGCGGGCGCGAAGCCCAACGACAGGGCGAGATCGGCCGCATCCAGCCGCGCCGCCGCTACGGGCGGAAGAGACCGCAGACCCGAAGCCGCGCCGAAAAAAGAGCGCGCGGCGGCTGCTGAAAAATCGCGAGCGGCTGACACCACGGCGGCGTCGGGACGCAGGCCTTCGGTTCCCGCAACGCCGGATTCAACCGACGGTCAGGGCGATAAGAAGAAAAAACCGTCGGGCGGAAAACAGCGCAGAAGATGATTTTTTGCTGAAAGGGAGTAATTCCCTCGAAGCTTCACATCTTAATAATTTAAGAGCCCGGATTTCCGGGTTCGGTTCAAAGAGCCATCTCGAAACGAGGCGGCGCGGGAGCGAACGTCGGTTCGCCAATTAATAAGTGTAAAATTACGTTTATATAAATTCGAAAGGAACACAGGTTTCCCGGGTACGGCGGGAGGGATGGAAGCGATCTCGACGGCGTGTTGATCCATGGAAAGCCGCCGAGATCAGGAATAGATGATTTTATATCGATAAATCAGAGAATCAATAAGAGAACAAACCGCCGGCCAGTTGATTGCAGTAAGCAGCGACACAGCCGTATCATTAGAGAACTTTGACCCTTTCAGCAGGCGCATTCCGACCCGGGGGCGTGAACAAGCCCTCATGATGAATTCCATATACCGATGGATATCTTCGGACCCCGATACCAATATCGCATTTCATCTCGCTGAAAAATTCGGCCTTACCCAAGCAGTTTCGAGGATTCTCGTTTCACGCGGCGTTTCCACCGACGAACAGGCTGAGATATTCCTGAATCCGAATCGTGATTCGATGCATTCGCCGTGGTTGATGCAGGACATGGACAAGGGCGCGGACCGGGTGGCGGCCGCTCTCGAGAATCATGAAAGAATACTCGTCCTCGGCGACTATGACGTGGATGGAATCACGGGCACGGCGGTTCTTTGCGCTTTTCTCGAATCTCAAGGCGGGCATGTGCGCTATCACATTCCGGAACGGGACACTGAAGGATACGGGTTGTCCGCGGAGACTGTGAAGAAGGCCAAAAAATCCGGCTACGATTTGATCATCACCGTTGATTCGGGAGTGAGTAATTCCAAAGAGGCGAAGCTCGTGTCCGACGCCGGGATGGACCTTGTGATAACGGATCACCACGAACCGCACGCGGAGTTGCCGGAGGCGGTGGCTGTGATAGACCCGAAGCGAGAGGATTCGAAGTATCCTTTCAGGGAGCTCGCGGGAGTGGGAGTTGCATTCAAGCTCATCGAGGCGGTGGGCGAGAAGCGAGGGATCGACCGCGAGGAGCTTCTGGAGAAATACGGTGAATTCGTGGCGCTTGGAACAGTGGGCGATCTGATGCCGCTCGTGAATGAGAACAGGTTTTTCGTTCACAACGGACTGTCGAGGTTGACGAGGAGCAGGAATCCGGGGATATACGCATTGATCGAAGTATCAGGGATAAAAGAGACGGATCAGATAGACACATGGCACATAAGTTTCGGGCTTGCGCCGAGGTTGAATGCGGCGGGGCGGGTCTGGCGCCCGCGCGCCGGAGTGGAACTTCTTCTTTCGGATTCGCCTGAGAGGGCGCGCCTCATAGCGAGAAAACTCGATCAGCAGAACAGGAACCGGATGGCCGAAGAGGCGACGATTTTCGATAGGGCGAAGAAGATGATGGAACGAGACCCATCGCTTCTCGATCCGCGGGCGCTCGTTCTTTTTGACGAACGCTGGCCGATCGGCGTTGTGGGAATAGTGGCGTCCAAACTGATGGAGACGCATAACAGACCCGTGCTTATGTTCACGCTTTCAAAGCGGCCGGCGGATGTTGAAATCGCGGATGATGTGAAGGGCCGGGTGTGTCAGGGTTCGGCGAGGAGCATCCCGGGTTTCGACCTGTATGAAGCGATGACCGAGTGCGCTGACCTCTTTGTTTCATACGGCGGCCACGCGCTCGCAGCGGGAGCGAAGATATACGAATCCGATCTGCCGAAACTGAGAGAGCGGCTCGACGATATCGCAAAACGTAAAATAGGCGAAACGGCCGAGAAGCCGACTTTGAAAATTGATGTGGAGATACCTCTTTCGGGCGCAACGATGGACCTGCTCGTTCAAACCAGAAGGCTTGCGCCGTTCGGAGTAGGCAACCCGCAGCCGGTTTTCTGCACTCTCGGGCTCACGGTTATTTCATGCCGTCCGGTGGGCGCGGAAGGGAAGCATCTTCAGTTCAAGCTCAGAGCGCCGAACGGCGCTCCGACTATAGACGCCATTGGATTCGGGTTCGGCGACAGATGGAGGTCCGATCAACTCGAAGGCGAGACGCTCGATGCGGCGTACATGCTGAAAGAGGACACGTTTACCGGGAGATCCCGAGTGAGGTTGCAGTTGAAAGATATCAGGGTGAATAAATCCTAATACCGGAGGATGGCATGAATTTATCCGAAAAAATCAGATCCATCAAAGATTTTCCGAAAGAGGGGATTTTGTTCTACGACATAACGACGTTGCTGAAAGACCCGGAAGCTTTCGAGAATGTGGTGGAACGGCTCCATGAACATTTCAAGGATAAAAAGATAGATAAGGTGATAGGGATCGAGTCCAGAGGATTCATA
>JAKLIR010000036.1 GCA_022709505.1 bacterium
CTGCACGCTTTTAGCGCCGAACGCCGCCGTGTCCGACTCCATCACGCGCACGGAAGGCACTTTTCGTAAGACCGTCTCCGGAATTATCAATCTCATGACTAATTCCGTGAGAACCGTGGCGCACTTCGTCATTATGGCGGACAACTATCGTCTTCTTCCTGATTTTGTTCGATTCGTGGATTCCACTTTCACCTTCGGCGACAACAGACTGCCGATATCTTTCTCCTTCGTGGCCCCCCGGGACATGAAAGCGATGCAAGACGGAATAATACCTCGCTTCTCGGAAGCCGTCCCTTATTTGAATGAAGCCATCGGTCTATGTTCGAGTCTCGGGATTCCGTTCTGCGCGGGCGAAGGCCTCAAGGGCATCCCGCGTTGCGCCATGCCTTTTTACGATAAATACATGCGTCAAATACAGCCTCCGGCCACAAACCTCTCCGGAGACGCATTCGTCAAGAACGAAGGATGCCGCCGTTGCGTATGCGATTCCGCGTGTTTCGGCGTCCGCAGACATTACGCGGAATATTACGGACTCGATGAACTCAACCCCATCACAAATCCCGGGAGTAATTCCATTCCATCACGATCCGATCCGGCCCCGAAGAATAAAAAAGCACTCCGCCGGGAGGCCGTATCTTGAAATCGCGAAGAAGCGCCGAAAAACCTTCAATCCCGGCGGCCGAAGCCTTGGATGAAGTTTGCGCGGTGAACGCCAAGTCCTTTAAATCAGTCAATGCGGGCCTGATGACGGCATACATCCGCAGCGTGGTCTCCGGAGCGCATTCCGGATCAAATCAGCCGATCGTTCTTCTGCACAACTTAGAAGGATTCTCAAACGCCGAAATAGCTCGGACGCTTCGCGCCGCTCTTGAAGCCGGATGCAAAAAGGTACGGATCGAACTTCCGTCATCACCGTTCCCTACGAGCGAGTTCGTGGGTCTGTTGCTGTCACACGGAGCGCAGGAAGTTCACATCGATGTCGTCAGAACAAAAGATTCCATAGCGAACGAACCGGTATTCGACGCGATGGGGAAAACAATTTCCGGGCTTGCCTTGAACCTGCGGGCCCGCGTCTGCCTGAAAATCCACGCACCGAGCAACACCGGCGAATGCGAAATGCTGATACGGCGAGTCTCACTGGCGGGCGCGCCGCGCATCGTCCTATTGTTTGACGAACCCGCGTCTGCATCCGTCGCGGCCGAATTGCAACAACTTTGCGCCGAATCAGCGCGACGGCTCGGTGTCAGCATCGACCTTCGGCTTCCGGGTTTGACCGCGATATATCACAGCGATGCTTGGAAACAATCCGAGGCGGAGACCCTTCTTCTGGATGTTCCGGCCACTCAAATAAACGGAGAAACAATTCCGCTCGGCGCAGTGTTTCAACTCGGATTCAAATGCAGCCAGAAGTGCATTTTCTGCTCGGCGGACAACAGCCTCCCGAACGTGTCCGAGGCAGTAATGCACGACACGCTCGCGCGTACTCTCAAAACAAAAATACCCCGTGTAGTGTTCACAGGCGGAGAACCGACTATGGACCCCTGTTTGGCCGACTACATATCAAGATGCAAAAAAGCCCGCGTCACGGAAATATCACTTTACACCAACGGCATGGCGGCCGCGGACGTCAAATATGCCGGCCGACTGGCGGCCTCCGGACTCGACATAGCATTGGTTTCGCTGCACTCGCATCGGCCGGATATTTCAGACAGAATCACCCGCAGACCGAGTGGTTTTAAAAAAACATCCGCGGGCATACAAAACCTTTTGGGCTTTTCCGTTCTCACAATTATCAACTTTGTCATAAACGAGATGAACTTCCGGGACACGGCTCGATTCGTTTCTTTCGTAAAAAACAATTATCCCGGTGCTCTTCTGAACTTCTCGTACGTAGCCCCTATCAGAGAATTCACAGCTAAACCGGATGTGATTCCGCGCTTTCGCGACGCGGCGCCGGTGCTGATGGAAGCGCTGGACGCGTGTGATGAGTTGGGCGTCGTCTCGGCCGGACTCGAACCCCATTGGGGCATCCCGCCTTGCGCCATTCGCGCGGACCGTAGATACTTCCCCTTCCTGCTTCCTCTCGTCGGGACTCATTCAGGGTTCATTAAAGCGGCCGCTTGTTCACGTTGCACTTTTGACAAATCATGCTTTGGAATCCGGGCCAACTATGCAAAAATGTACGGCTTTGAAGAATTAACTCCTTTGTGAATCGAGGGAGAAACTTACGAATCAATAGATACGACTCAAGGGCCTTTTAAAAATATGAGCATAAACCAAGCACTCGAGACAATTGTCGTTTTATGCGCCGGCGGCGGCAAGCGGTTTATGAGAGGCGAAACAAATAAGCTTCACGCGCGGATAGCCGGCAAGCCGCTTCTGTATCACGCGATGTCTCCATGGATTCGCCCTGAGCGAAAATGGGTCTTAGTGGCATCTCCCTCAGACGACGAAATCGCTCCCCTCGCAGAGACTCTCGGCATAAACGCGCATGTGGTGCTTCAGCCGGAGCCCTTGGGCATAACAGACGCCATCCTGCGCGCCGCTCCGGCGGCGGGGCCTTTCTTTACGGTTATTCTCGGTGACTGCGTAATGAACGGAAATTTCGATTTCTCGGTAGCCGGCGAATGCGGCGCGGCGGTCTGGCGAGGCGGCGCCGCAGATGACGTACGAGATAATTACGGCGTTGAAACCGGCGACGGGCTTATAACCAAGGCGGTTGAGAAACCTTCCGATCCGACCGGCTTGTTATGCGGAATGGGCGTCTATTTCTTTAATCCCGAACTTACGGAATTCTGTCGCTCCGCTCTCTCCGCCGGACGCGGCGATGCTCACATTACATCCATATTGAATCGCTGGGTGATTGATGAAGGAAATATTTTGTCGCCTGTCTGGTTTGACGGAGATTACGTGAACGTCAACACCATCGATGTTCTACATAGAGCAGAATCCATAGTAAATAACCGGGAAAATCACACCTTCCGCTATTGAGCGTTCCCCGTGCCGTCTCTTTTCAGCAATCATGTATCGGATGAGCGGTCATTTTGGCGATGGTTGTTTTTGATTTTTTCCGAGAGGCGGTTCAAAACACTCGCATTTTTAATTTTCTTTTTCAGATAGGACATCAGCCAAGGAGCGACTTTCGCGACGTCTATGTCCGAGATGTTGGACTCGTTAATGCGAGTGTAGAAAGTTTCCAGCGATTCACAATCCTCGTTCATGCCCATCAGCACTTTTCGCAGATCGAGAGAGTCATTCAGTAAGATCATGTCATCCGGACTGAAAAAACGCGTCAATATTTTAAAGTTCGTAATGGCATTCTCTATGGTCAATATATCGTCATAGCTGAAATAGCGCGAGCTGTAAACCAAGTGGGGCGGCTCGGTGTCGAACACGTAACCATGCTCGACGACTCGCTTCTCAAGGGGTACTCCGGGATAGATTGCGAGTCTGAAGAAGTTTATGTGATTCAATCCGCGCTTTACGCACCATAAGAGAGTGTCGAGAAAAACATCCGGCGTTTCGTATGGCAATCCGTACATAATATCAATATATAATCGGTCCGCCGGGATGTACCGTAAAACGGAAGGGAGGGAAGCATCGAAACGAGCCAGATCAAACCATGCCCTTCCGAGCGCATTGAGACACTTGTTATCAACTGTCTGTAAACCGATGGGAACCTCATGGCAAAGTTCGCCCATCAGGGACAACAATTCCGGATTCATATTGTCAAAAGAGAGAAAAGCCGACAACTTGCAGCCGTGAGAATTATTTTCCTTGAAATATCTAAGTATAGCTATGGCGCGTTCCTGATCCGAGTCGAAATCCGAGTCGATGAAAAAGATTCGGGAAACATTTTCATTGTTAAGCAGATTTTTGAGGTCCCGCTTTACTCTGTTTAGAGAAAAATACCTTTTGGGATAAGGAGACCATAGACAATATGAACAACCGTGCCGGCATCCCCGAGCCGTCTCATAAAGAATAACCCCGGACACATCGTTCGCGCGCTGCCGGTCGATTATACTCGGAAGCAAATTTATATCTTTGATGGGATGGCGGACGCTGCCGCGAACCGGCTTTCCATCTTTGCGGTAACAAAGCCCGGCGACTTCCTCCGGGCCTGCGCCCCTTATCCGGCTCAACAGAAACTCCCTGAACGTTTCTTCGCCTTCACCCATGACGGCATAGTCAAAACACACGTTCTTTTCCATTATACGTTCAGGTTCGAAAACCTCGGGCCCGCCCACCACGATATCGATTTCAGGCGCCGCAAGCTTGATCTGTCTTGCTATATCCAGTGTGATGAAGTAGTTCTTAAGCGAACATGACAGCCCGACGATTTCGGGGGCGTCGCACACGATGGCGTCAACGATCTTCTCGAGCAGGGAATCCAGCGGAAGCGAAAGAACCTCTATATCATAGTTCTTCTTTATCTCCGGGTTGCGCAAAGCGAACGCCCTGATGTATTCAAGCCCGTATATGTGAGCCAGAGCGTAGTTCTCTACAACGCCGAGTTGTGTCGGCGGAGCAGCGCAAAATAATATTATTTTTCTCTTTTTCATCGCCACGCGTCGCTTTCGCGCCCTTCTCGGCGGCGTCCAGACTCAGCGCTCCCGGCAAGAAGCGCTCCCCGATCCTGCAGACGGCGAACCAGAGTAATGAACGGTTCCCACTGCTCGGGCGACAGCGTTTTCAGCATGTCGGACAGCGTTTTATTTTCATCTCGGTTGTTTTTCAAAAGCGAAAGAAACAGCTCCACGTCTCTTTGTCCGTGATCTGAAATTATCCGCGCTTCGCGTTTCGAAAAGCTTCCAAACACGAATAAGCTATAGTCGCTGTGCGGAAAATCTTTAAAGAGAATCCTCGGTTCGGATTCAACCGCCGTCACATCCGGTCCCGGCGGCAGACACGCGTGGAACGGAATAAAAAAACGCGATCCGGGCTCAATCTTCTCCGAAAACACCCTTTGCCCGGCATGGCTGAGGACGACACTCTTTGCCTGAAAAACATAATACCTGATTAAGAACAACCTGATAAGCGCTTCGCGCGAAGCCTTCGTCCCGCGAACTTTATTCACATATTTCACGAAAAGCGCGGGCAGGGCATCATTGATGATCACATCGGAAATGGAGTCCGACGACATAGGCATGTAAGCCGACCTCCATTCAGGAACAACCTCGTGGATGGTGTCCGCTATCTTAAAAAGACTCGTATTATTGTGTGAAAGAAACACTTCGTCTTCAGGATCGAACAACTTTCCGAACACGGTTACATTTCGTAGGAACATCCTGTCTTCAACAAACCTGTCGTACGGCCATCCCTTCGCTGAAAAAACGTGGTGAGGCGGACATTCGTCGAAAACATACCCTTCTTCGCGAGCGTTTTCGTATAGATATGTGCCGGGGTACAGACTCAAACGGTTGCAGTGAAAGTCGAGCTTGAACAACCCTTTATGGAAGCATTCCTTAATGTTCGTTCTGAAAGATTCCGGCGTTTCCTCCGGAAGATGCGTAATGATATACGGAACGATGTTGAAGTCGCCCTTGTACGGAAGAGCACTGTCGATGCAGGATAGATTCCCCTCTCCTCTTCCCGTCCGGCGAAGCGCTTCTTTGTTATGCGTTTCAACTCCGATGCGTAAGCTTTTGAAATGAGCGCGCCTCAGTTTTTCGAACAGTTCCGGATCGGCGTTTCGGAAATAAAAGTATCCGCCGATGGGAACGGCTTGCTTGTTCAGCCTCGCCGTGATTTCCAGAATGTGATTCAGGCGTTCGGGGTCATCGTCCAGCACGGAGTCGATGAAGTGAAACATCTTCATTTTTCCGTGCTTGAATATGACGCCGAGGTCTTTTTCCACGCGATCGAGAGGAAGGTTCCTTTTTTTCGACCACTCCTGACAGTAGCGGCATCTGCCCACGCAGCCTCGTGAGGTCGCGTAATAAACAACCGGAAACTGTCGAACGAAAGCGGGGGTGTAAACGGAAGGCGTTTCCTCGGGATGCGCGAAGCGGGGCAAACAATCGTTTGCCGCGATCCGGTCGTTCTCCTTGTAAATCAGTCCCTCGATTTTATCGCGGCGGACATTTCCGTCGAGATACATTTCCAGAGACGTCTCTGCTTCGCCGCGAAATACAGCATCGATCCATGGGTTCCGGTTCATCATCTCAACTGAAAAGTCTTTGTCGCTGACTTCCGCCCCGCCGAAAATCACCTTGGTGTCGGGAAGAATTAGTTTGAGCTTCCTCGCGAGAGAAAGAGAGGAAAAGTAATTCCACACAAAGCAACTGAAGCCCACGATATGAGGCTTCAGCGCATGAATGTTTCTCAATGTTGTCTCTTGGCATTCCCGCTGGTCGAGCGTCGTCACGGAGATTTCAATGTCACGGCGTCCGTTTCGCAAAAGGTGCGATTTAAGGATATGCGGGCCCAAGGTCATTGCGGAGTCGTCTTCGCCGATACCGGACATCGACGTTCCCGCCCTGTAGTTAAGCAACAATATTTTTCTTTTCGGGTCGGCCATGGCGTAGTTGAATAACGCCCCTTCTATCTTTGTGTTTCTTCTTTTATTATTTAACTCTCCATGTACTGAGTTCGAGGTGTCACGCCGGGCTGACAGCCGATTATTCCGAACGCCGACGACGAACGAACCGCTCTCCTTTCGAAGCGCTCGATCCCATTCGCATGATCGCTATTTCTACATTTCAGCCCGCGAATCGGTATTATAATATTATGGTTAAGTGATTTCAATTTCATCGAGCTCCGTTACTCACTCTCGGTCGCGCCGAAAGCACGCATCAGTTCACGTTAAAACACTGAAAGAGAAATACCGGCAATCCCTCTTCGTCTGTTTCTACAATGAACAACGTGTCTCGCTGGAAAGTGATTCCGCTCCTTTGAATAGGCGCGGGCATTTTTTCGCTGTTGTGAAAAGCAAGTTTGTTTGATAATATAAACAAAATCTAATAATTCGGAGCCGTGTGAATCTCAAATATTCGCTGAAAAGACATATCGTGACGGCGACACCATCCCGCAAAACATTCTCTAATCGATGCGCGCCTGATGAGAAAAAATAAAAAATACTTTATTCTGATTGAAGTGCTCATACTGACGGCCGCGCTTGCGGCGGGAGGTTATCTGCGACTTCACGGAGTCACTGGAACGACGATCGAGAACATCTTGCCTGACGAAGCCCGCATCGGATTGGGGGCCGCCTCCATCATTCACTACCGCACTCCGATATTCAACTACGCAAGCCCTCACGAGCCTCCGCTTTCTCTATATTATCCGATCCCTTTCTTGGCAATTTTCGGTCATGATCTCTGGGTGCTGAAGATCGCTCCGATACTGTTCGGCATCGCCGCCGTGGCGCTCACTTATTTTTGCGCAAAAGAGATGTTTTCGATCTGGGCCGGGGCAGTGGCCGCGTTCTTCATCGCCGTGCTGCCTTTTCATATCTCATTCAGCCGCGTCCTATACGAACACTCGTTTCTTCCGGCATTTTCGGCCGGCATCTTTTTTTGCTACGCAAGACACCTCAAGAACGGGAACCCACGGCTCATTTACGTTGCATCACTCATGGCTGGGTTGGCCTTATCCACGAAAATCATCTTTCTTTACTATATCGCGTCTTTTGTCATCGCTGCGATCGTCGCCGGGCGAACTCTATGGCCCAAGCTTAACTTAAGGCAGGCGCTGATATCATTTTCTTTCTTCGTTCTCGGATCGCTCCCGCTGTTCGCTCTCGCACTACTTTCACGGGATTTTTTATCTATTCTGATGCAGTCGCGAGGCGGAGGGATTTTCGATTCTCCCTCCACGATTATTACAACGCTGCACGAAAGATTCTTGATGTTCAACGAGCTCTTCACGCCCACGGCCGCGCTCGCCGCCGCAGTCTGGATTGTTTTTTTCGCGATACGTAAAAAAATAGATTCTTGGCCGCTGTTTCTCATGGTCTTTTGCATAGCTCTTTCATGCTTCAGCATAATAACCATATCCGGAATCGCCACGTATCACATGCTTGTTTTTTTGCCGGCGCCGATCCTCCTCGCGGCAGGCATTGTGGAACTTCCGATTGAACGTTATCCCAATTTTGCAGGCATCACCGCTATATTGGGAATAGTCGTTATCTCATATCTGTGGCAGCCCGCGTTCCGTATTACAAACACTCCGTTCGGAATCGCGAGTACATCCATCGTCCCTGCTCTCGATTCAATACCTCTCGATAAAACCATCGCAACCCAAAAAGACATTTCAATGATTCACACCTATCTTTATTTTATGAAAACAGGCAAATTGCCTTCGCTTAACGACTTCAACATCGTGTCTCTTCATAGCAACAGATTTTACCCGAAGGAAATGAGAAACAATCCAAAGTTCCTATTCAAGGATATCGACGCCTGTTACAGGGAAACCCTGACCTTCACTGAAAAAAAACCCGTACCGTGGAACTCCTATCTCGATCCCGATTTTTTTACAGAGAAAAGAGTGCTCGCTTTAAAGCAAACCATCAACGATCTTATTTATACAGACGGTTACAGACATTTCATTTTTTATATAATAAAATCTCCGAACCACCCTTATGATTTTCTGAACAAACAAACTATTCGCGCAATGGAATCAATTTTGGAACAAGACCACAAACTACGTGCCGTCGAGACCGACTATGACGGCGCACCCGGTTGTCTGATCCGCTCCTTCAGAATAATCGACATCGAACTTCCGGCGGAAGACGGCGGAAAATGATCATAAAAGATTTTGAACGAATGGCTATTCACTGCCAAATCATTACCAAAGTAAGTTGAAAGTTGACGATGCACTACAAGCGATTGACAGCATATCCGCCGCAATCTAATATTCTATACAAAGACAATCGAATTTCGATGAAAACATCTATTAGCGGAGAAAGAGACAAATGATTTTCAATACCATAAATGCCATACGAAGGAAGTTAATCGTTGCATTTTTAATTCAATTGGCTGCGGCGCTTCTCGTATTCATATCGGCGTCCGCAGTGTTTGCAAACGATAAAGAGACCGCGAAAACACCCCCGAAATCGGAAAAACAAACAAGCGGTTCCTCTTCTTGTGTTTATCATCCGTCCAAGGAGCAATTCGATAAAATGAATCAATTGATTTCTCCGTACCACCTCGGCGATGATCTCGACAAGACATGGAAATTCGCATGCGTCGAAAACATTGACAAACAAAATGTCGTTTTTTCATTGATTAGTAAAAAAACACATAAAAGGCTTTTCATGTGGCTGACATCGGCTGAAAATCCAACTGCGGCGGATAGAAAAACTGCAAATTTCAATATCGTTTTCGTCCAAGAAGACCGCACCGGAGTTGACTGGTGGGCCCGGAGAACCGCTGAAAAAGTGGCTGACATTATTAATAAGAACGATTCAAAGAAAAACCAATGGCGGTTAGAAGATTTCGATAAAGCTAAAAAAGACTTCGTCGTCGGCGTCACCCAAGGCCAAAATTACAAAGAAAAACAAAAGAATAATCCAATTTCATGGCGAACCATTTTCGTCATAGTAATACCTGTGATTTTTGTCGGAGTAATCATAGTGCGAGGCTTGATCAAAAGGTTGCGCTCATCCCGAACACGCGAAAAAAATCCCATAACATAAAACGGCTGTCTCCGTTTCGCAAGGATCGGAATTCGGAGTGCGTTATCAACTTGAAATTTTTCGCGCCGTCAGAATCCAGTGAGACGCACTTTCATTTGTCACCGGGAATGTCTCAATAGTCTTAAAACCCCATGTGTCGAGCAGGCGTTCCACATCCCGCAACGAATGATTTCGATAGTGATGAAAATCAGCCGCCTTTTTCTTTCTGTTTGATCGCCCGGTTGGAATTTCGATGTGCCTTGCGTCCTCTGCGATTATCACCATTGAGCCGGCGGTCGTGATCGCATCGAGTGTTTTCATGCCCTGTTCGAGATCGTTCAGATGGTTATATGAGCGAAACATAATCACGTTATCAAATTTCTTTCCGTCCCATGTTAAATCCTCAAAGCGCACGTTCTTTAGAATAAAGGAACCGTCTCCAAACGAGCCGGATTCCGGCAAAGCGGGATCGACGCCGAGATACAGTGAAATCGCTCCCGCTCGATGCCTTTCTTTGAAATATTCAAATAAAGGTCCTTCTCCGCACCCTGATTCGCACACGCTCCCCTTTACGCGGTCGAGCAGACTCATGATGTCTGAAAGAGCCTCGTCGAAAGGATTTACTCCGGTCGCTTTTTCAAACACACCGGGACATGCGTATATCTTTTCGCAGCCTCGACAAGTGTCCGTCAAGCGCAGTTTTGAGAGTCTTTCCTGTTTGAAAAAAGATTGTGTTTTCCGAGGATCGACGGAATAAACCTGTTCGAGATCGTTTTTAATTGAGCACAATTCGGGGACATCCGTCATACTCTCGTTTGTCGAGTACATCAGCAGCCGTCCCGAGTCACGGAGAGCAAGCCAGCGCGCCGGTTGCGGAACCGACATGAATGGCTCAACGCAAGCAGCGCCTCCGGGGTCGGGATGAGACGACCGCTGTTCGAAACAAATGGAATTCGAAACCGCGCGAAGGACAGGTTGCAAGCACACCTTGGGGAAGACGGATAAATACCTTGAGTATATTCCCGGACAAAGACCGTAGTATGCGCAGAAAACACATGTATTGAGATAAGAGCGGTCTCCGCGATCCGGCGGAAAACAAGAGTCTTCATCCGTGTTCCAAACGAAACAGAAACCATGTGTGAAGAAGTCATCGTTCAAAGAAAAGTAATTATTTAAAAGACAGGGAGTAAATCCGTCGAAACCGACATCCACGATCGATGGATCGACGCAATTGGATAGCTTGTTCGCGGCAACGGCCGCGGCTTCCGGGTTGAGAGCATATCGCATGTTTTCCAATAAAACACCGCGCGGCTCCGGCAGTGACACTTTATATCTCAAAGGCCCGAATCGGCTCAACAGCCCGGCGATGCGATCGAGTCGCGGAGCATTGATCGTTGTTAGAACCGTGTTTACAACAAGTTGCACTGGATACTGAGAGACGGCGGCAAGCCCGGCCAATGTCTGCCGATAACTATCCGTCCCGGTATGCCTGTTATGAATAGTTTCATCGTCACCGTGAAGAGAAAGCAAAAAGTATCTTGCGCCCGCTTCAAAAAGGCTTCTGGTAAAATCGGCGTAACAAAGCATTCGGCCGTTTGTTATTATGCCGGATTTCAGTCCCTTTTCTCCGGCGAAGCGGCAAAGTTCGATTAAATCCTTGCGGATAGTCGGCTCGCCTCCTGAAAAAACTACCATCTCGATTCCGGCCCGCGCCAGCACCTCTATCCGGCGACGGCATTCCTGAGTGTCGAGATCGGCGACAGTGCTTGTTGCTCCGCGAGCATGGCAAAAAAAACAAGCATTGTTACAAGTTCCACCCAGTCTCAGAAGGCCTTTGCGATATTTTCCCACGTCAGCGTTCGCCATCAGACATCCTTACGAATTATCCATGATTCCAAAACCAGCATATCCAAGCCGGTGTTCAACAAACATTGAATTGCATCTTCCGGCGTTTCAACAATAGGCTCTCCGGAAACATTCATGGAAGTGTTGACCAGCATGGGAACGCCGGTCAGCTTATAGAACTCCATAACGACCGCCCTGATCGCCGAGGCATCCCGTTTTTGGACTGTTTGTATTCTGGCTGTTCCATCCACATGAACCGCACCGGGAACCAGCCGTGCTTTGCCGGGTCTCGCGCGTACGATGTGGAGCATGAAAGGACTCTCGTGAGAGATTTCGAAGAATTCGGCGGCATGTTCTTGAAGCACTGTCGGCGCGAACGGGCGGTAAGATTCCCGGAATTTCACCTTTTTATTCAACACGTCCTTCACGTCCGGCCTTCGGGGATCGGCAAGTATGCTGCGACTTCCGAGCGCTCGAGGCCCGAACTCGGAAGCCCCTTGAAAAAAGCCGACGATCTTTCCATCGCATATCGCTCTCGCCGCGATCCGCATCGCGTTCCGCGGCTGGTCGGCTATAATCCCGTCTCGATACTTGTTTATCGCTGAAGCTATCTCCCGTGAAGTATATCGGCGGCCTAAAAAAGCGTGCTTCATCCGGAATCGCTTTTCGCCTCCGAGAACAACGTGATATCCATACAGCGCGCAACCGAGCGGGATTCCCGCGTCGCTGGCCGCCGGCTGTATGAAAACATTTTCAAATCCGGCCTTCTCGGCAATCAAAGTATTGGCTGCTCCATTCAGAGCGACACCGCCGGCGAGACAGAGGTTGCCGGATGCGGTCAGCCCGCGCAGATACTTCGCCTGCTGAAACATGGCCTCTTCCGTTTTTTGTTGTACGTAATATGCAATATCTCTTTGCGCGGGTCCGAGGCGGGTCTCGGCGCCTCGGGGTTTCGTGCCGGGAAACAATGCCGCACCAAGGTTCTTCAAGTAGTCGTCTTCGAACTGATCTCGATTAAACGGGATCAGGCAATGGCCGTCGGAATTCACAAACAGCGATGAGCGGAAATTCCTTCTCGGTTTCCCATAAGGCGCCAGCCCCATCAGTTTTCCGCCGTCGAGTTTATCGAAGCCGAGATACTCGCACGAAAGCCCGTAAAGAAAGCCGATCCCAAGTGAATATTCCGGAGTGGCGAAGGTTCTTCGGATGATGTTGAGTTTCGAGCCCGAACCGCGAAAAAAGCTCTGCACTTCCTGCATCCAGACGAAGTTACCGGAAAGGAAATGTTCGGGTTGGTCGTCCGGATACTCCACACCGTTTGATCCAGCGCCGTCCACCACCATAACCGCCGATTCATCGAATGGAGAAGCGAAGTACGCGGAAGCAGCGTGCGCGTCATGATGTCTGATGCTTTGAACTCTGCCGCGGTATCCGAGTTCGCGTATGCCTTTGAGGACCTCAGGGCCGCAGCCTTCAAATAAATCGTAAACTATGAGATCGACTATGTTTATGTCTTTCAATCCGAACTCTTTCAAAACGTATCGGACGGAAAGCCTTGGAAAAGCGGCGCTGTGCTTGACGCGATCGAGGCGTTCTTCCGAGATCGCTATCACATCGCCGTCTGAAACCAAGCAGGCGCCGGAATCGTGTATGAAAGCATGTATTCCAAGAACTCTCATGTTATCGGAGAAAACTCCTTGTCGCCGTACACATCGACATATTCAGGCCTCGGTCCCGTGCAGACATCCCTCCGCCTGCATCGCTCACAAGCGGCGGTCGTCATTCCCGCTTCGAACGGAGACTCCTCACCCCAAAAACCGCTGTTCTTCGAAACTATGTACAGTTCAAGTTCCTTGATGTTGAAATACATCTCCTCGCATCCATGAAGAAAGCAAGGAAAAATGTGCGATGTCTTAATAGATTCCACCCTGTCGTGAACAAGGCGGAACGCGTCTCTCGCCGCGGCGCCCGCCTCGGAAAGCGAGGGAAGCAACTCCGGATATTTCCCGCCGGATCCGAAAATTGAATACAACCAGAGGCTGAATTTGGGTACACCGATGTTCGCCAGTTTTGATATGATTTCGGCAAGATGTGAGACGGATTTTTTCGTAATGAGAAAATCCACGCAGAAGTCCGCTCCGAAATCCGACAGGTTTTTTAATCCCATCTCGGTCGCCTCGAACGCGCCTTCGCGCCTTGCAAGGGCGTCGTGCGTTTCAGGATCGTGTCCCCACATGGACACGTAGAACTCGTTGAAACCGGACTCCATCAAATGCTTTGTGTAGTCAGGGTAGCAGATGCGCATTCCGTTGGTTTTGATCCCGATGCGGGAATACCCCAGTTTTTTGGCAACCGCCGCCATGGCGGGAAGGTCTTCGCGCGTTGTCGGCTCGCCCCCCCCGAAGTTCACCTCGTCCGCGCCTTGCATCCTGTACGTTTTCAGGAGCGACGCCACTTCTTCGATTGAAAGTGATTTGTCGGCTTTCATGGCGTATGAGGCGCAGAATATGCACCTGCAATTGCATTTATGCCACGTTATGATTTCTATCTTTTTCATTTCGATGAGTCCGTCGTTCCTGAAGAATATTCCTTATCCATTTTCCGAAAGCCCCCGATGTAATGTTTTTTCAGCCCTCTGTTCGTGAATGAAACGCCGTTTCAATTCCCCGCGGTTTTTCACAAAAACAGGCGCCGTTCGGCACGTCGCTTCCTGATTCAATTCCAAATCTTATGCAAACTCGTAGAAACCCGCGCAAACTATGCGATATGCGCAACCGCCGCATTCCGTTTTCCTCGTCCGCTTTTTTGCAAGATATTCAGCAAGGTTCATCGGAGGCGCGTCAACAAACGCCATGTGCCGCGAGAACTTTCCGGCGTCGGCGAGAACGGCGTCCTCTTGTCCGGGCATCCTGCATGGAGGAAGATTGACGATATGCGCGAGCATCTTGCTGCTGTTCGACGTTACGGCTTCCGTGAGACGAGCGCAGGCGTCTTCGATGGGCGGACAGTGGCTTTCTTTCGCGCGTCCGAACGGCGTTGGAAACTGAAAATTGATTTTAGCGACGCCCATCGAGGCCGCGAAGTCGATCAGTTCGTCCATATATTTATAGTTGTGCTTCGTTACTACGGTGTTGACCGCGAATTGCACGCGGTCAGGCTTAAGCCTCAGAACGTTTTTTATACCTGCGACCGTTTCATCGAAGCTGCCGGGGACCATGGTGGTAAGTTCATGAATTTCCGCCGTGTGACCGTATAGCGTTATAAGAAAATCGGTCACTCCGCTCAGTAGAACGCGCGCCGCGAAGTCCCTCCGGGCCATCGAACGCCCATTGGAGGAAACGCTCACTCTCGTGTAACCCATGGCGCGGGCCGTGCTGATGATTCTGATGAAATCCGGGTGAATAGTCGGCTC
>JAKLIR010000360.1 GCA_022709505.1 bacterium
CGGACTGGCCCACCTTCCGCCTCGATCCCGCGCTCTCTCCCGCCAACAAGCCGGACGCCCCGGACAACATCATTCCGACGATCACCATTCTCCGCGACACCACTCACCCGTCGCGCATAATCCTGCCCGTGATCCCGGATTAGACTTATTCCTCTTGCCATGCTGCTGAATCGGAGAAAACGCCTATGTACATGGTGAAGTTTTTGCCGTTAAACCCGAATCCGCCGATTCGATTCGTGAGCAACCTTCAATCGCTCGCATCACGATGTCGGGAAAGAAAACCTTCTCTTTCAAGAAAAGCCGTGACTTCCGAGACGAATCCCGCCGCGTCTTCGATCACGACTTCGGCTTTTTCCTTTTCTATGGGGATCAGGCTGTAATCGCCTTGCATCCTGAAATCAAAAGCCTTTTTCAAGCTCCTTGCCGTTCGCTGCGGAAAAACACCCGCCTTCACAAAATCCTTATTGAAAGCAGCGATAACCGCAGTGTGTTTCTTAAATTGCAAATCCCTTGTTAACAACACGGCTTCGGCGGCGTAAAACATCGCGTAATAAGCCCGGGAAACGCTGAATTCATAGTGTTCTTCTCTAAGCAAGCTGCGCGCCGCATCAAGACTTTCGCCCGCCTTGCCGATGAAATGTTCGATGTATTCCCCTCTCTCCATCATATCGCCACGCCTTCTCTTTCCACACTTCCGAACACCATGAAACCCGAGTATTTTTCAGCTTGTGATTCCGACACCACCATCACAGAAAATATCTTGTCCATCTCAAACCCGGCATCATATATCACATCTCTGATTTCATTCTCGATTGCGAAACTCGCATTCCCATCCGGTAAAACAACCATCAAGTCAACATCCGAATCAGCGCGCTCCTCGCCACGCGCGTAGGAACCGTAAACCATGAACCGCACGCCGCTTCCCGCGATCTTTTCCAACTTCACTTTCACCGCGGCAAGCATGTCCAGCAGCTTCGTGTCCCGCAAACCATTCAAAGAGGCCAAGGTTCCTCCCGTGTTCAGTTCTTCAATAATAAAAGGATAACACATGTTTTTGATTCATGTCGATGCATCTCGAAACACTTACTCGATTCACCCCTCAAACATCTCTCCTGTTTAGCCCGCATTTTTCACCAATGCGGTTTGAAATCGTTTTCCCGCGTCTCCTTGATCGTTGCTTCGCGCGCACGGTCGAATTGTCTGTTATAATTCTTCACCATGAATGAACAATTCTTCATGATGCTGCTCTTCGCCATTCCACTGTTAGTTGTTATTCGCACCTTTTCGCTCTGGTCTGAAAATTACGAACGGCTGCCCGAGAAGATCCCCATGCATTTCAATCTGTCCGGGACGGCCGACCGCTTCTGGAAAAAGAGTCGCTTCGCCGCCTTCTTCATACCGGTGACATCCCTCGGCACGGTGGGAATCGTATTTGTCTCGTTCTTCGCGGCGCCGGCGGCGGCCGGCGAGTTTTGGGACGAAATGGCCGCCTCCGGCCTGCTGATGTGCCTTGCCATCGCATGGATGTTCCATAGGATAAGCGCGGGCATGATCGATTATTCAAAAGGTGCGGTAAAAAGCATCAATCCGTACATCAAACTACCCATCGCCTTAGTGCTTCTCGCCTCGGCGACCACCTTGCTGCCGGTAGTCGCGCCCCATAAAATCGAGCTGAAAAGCCTCACCGTCTGCACCGGGATCAAAGGCTGCCCGGCCTCCCCCGTCGGCGAAGCGAACGGCTTCAGCGCACGGAGCGAAAAAATCTACGCAGTCGCCCGTTGGGAATTTCTTAACGGGCGGCACGAGGTGATCACCCGCTGGGTCGCTCCGGACGGATCGGAACTCTTCCGCTATAAATTCAAATTGTCCGGCGGCAAAATCCGCAAGAACAGAACCACCTACGCTTGGATATCCCCAGCCTATTTCGGCGCGCGAATGCGGCCCGGACGCTGGTCCGTCCAAGTCCTGCTCAACGGAAAAACCGCCGCCCGAAAACATTTCTCGATATATTGATGCATTTTCAGCCGTGAAATATATAATCTTGTTTGAAAACATCACATCGCATTCAAATAGCAGGCTTTTGTGACCGAACACAAGCATGTAAAACACCAACCTGCGATCACGGCCGGGATCAGCAATATGATCCGAGTGAAAAACGCGCACCTAAGGTACTATTTCGAAACACCCCTGTATTATGAAGCCGGCAGAGGCATAGGGTTCGAAGTTTATAAACCTCCGTACGTGACGATCAATGAAGTGCGCATCAAACATGACAGACTCCCGGACACACTTTACATCCATGTGAAAGATAAGATCACCAGCCTGAAAGAGCTCCAGAGCGGGCTTAACGAGCAACTCGAAAACGACCTGCACTCGGAGAACCCCGTAAAAGTCAAAACAACGCTCATCAACCTCGTCGAGGAAACCATCAAGGAGCCGAACATCAGCAACCTCGAGGGCGCGGTGAACACCATGGAGATCCTCTTCTCCGAATACCTCCGGAACCGCAGCGTCATCGACAAACTCGTGAACGTAATCTCCAAGGACTACACCACCGCCATGCATTCCGTGAACGTGATGGTGCTCACGCTTCGCTTCGGCTTCTTCTGCAAATACGAAGAGATGGAAACAAAGCGTCTCGGGCTGGCGGCGCTGCTTCACGACGTGGGCAAGATAAAAATCAGCAACAGACTGCTGAAGGCCTCCCGCCGGCTCACAGACGAAGAGTTCATGATGATGAAAAAACACACTGTGTTCGGCTACGAAATACTCAAGGAGAGCAACCTGCCCGAGGATATATGCCTCTGCGCGCTGAACCACCACGAGCGGGCCGACGGAAGCGGATACCCGAACGGGATCAAGGACATCTCGCACGAGGCCGAAGTGATCGCGTTCGTGGACTGCTACGAAGCGCTCACCTGCAACGAGCGCCCCTACAGAAACGCCGTAAGCCCGTACTCCGCACTGTCACACATCAAAAACGAACTCTTCCGGGGAAACTTCAACAACAAAATTTACGAGCACTTCGTCCGAAGCTTGGGCGGGTGAAGGACGCCGAGTTCCTCCAAACCTTTCCCTACATCATCTTGTGCGCGCCCTTCTTGTCGGCGTTTGCGCCGCTACTGACATCCGCCCGGGAATGACGGACGGAAGGCGACGAAATCCATCTTGCTTATTCGTATGAACCCGAATCCGGCGCTTGGATTCGGCGCACTATCGACGAATTCGGGATTAAGCAATTCCGGTGCTCTTCCGGAATTGCGCGCGTGAAAGGTTCCCCTTAGGCCGCCGGAGGCTCTTCCAAGCCGAAGACGCGGAGCGCATTGTCGCGGAACACGAGACGGTTGAACTCGTCGCCGAGGCCGAGTCGGAGAATCGAATCGACCGCCTCCGAATAATCGTACGGGATGTTGGGAAAATCGCTCCCGAATAGGATGCGCTCCCGATACGGGAGAAGTCGCGCGGGGTCGATCTTCATCGTGGTATCGAACACATCCGTTCGGGTGAACACCATGGCGGTGTCGAGCATGAGCCGCGGGAAACGGTCGAGCAAGCCGAGCGCGCGGGGGATGTCGTAAGCGCCCATGTGCGCGAGAATCACCGGCAGCTCCGGGAGATCGGACAACACGCGTTCGAGAGGGTCGAGGTGCGTGAACTCATTCGCGTACGGCGCGGTGCCGGCATGCACGAGCAGTATGCGCCCGCGCTCCCGCATTAGCTCGTAAATAGGATACATCGACGGGTCGTCAATCGCGCGGCATGTCACGAGCGGCTGCGATTTCAGCCCGGCGAAACCCCATTCGTCGAACCAGCGCCGCGCAGTATCCATATTGCCCGGTTCGCCCGGATACAGCGTGCCGAACGGGATCGCCGCCGGATGCGAAGCCGCGAACGAACGCGTGAACTCCGCGAGCGCGTCCCGCGCGCCCGGCTTGTGAAGATAGTTCAGCACCGTGAACGCCGACACGCCGAAATCCCACAACTTCTCAACCAGCGCTTCCAGCCGCGCCTTGTACATGATCC
>JAKLIR010000361.1 GCA_022709505.1 bacterium
TTCGCAGCGTTCTTTCCAGCGGAAAGAACCGTCACGGTCGCGACGACCGATATCAGCATTACTGCTATTATCGCCGCCGGCATCAGTTTCTTTTTCATTTTCCACCTCCGCGTTTTCTTGTACATATTTGACAGCGCGCCGGGAAAAAAGTTAAAACGCCCCGAAAAATATTGTTTAGGGTCGCGCGGTGCAATATAATTGCTGAGATGATCAATCTACTCGGAGGTGCTGAAATGATGTCGAACAGAAAATCCATGGTGCTGACGATGCTGGTTATCACCGGCACATTATTGGCGACGGTGAAGATCAACGCGAACGCCGCCGCTCAGAAGCCCGCGGGTGACGGGAATAAGGAACAATCGCCCGAACAGGCGGTAAAGACGCTGAAACCCGGCGCCGGAATATATGCTGTGATTGATACGAGCATGGGAAGAATCATCTGCAAGTTGTTCCCCGACAAAGCGCCGATCGGCGTGGATAACTTCGTGGGGCTGGCGGAAGGCACTAAAGAATTCATCGACCCTAAAACCCACGAAAAATCAAAAAAACGATACTACGACGGTTTGATATTTCACCGCGTCATTCCGGGCTTCATGATTCAAGGCGGAGATCCGCTCGGTGCGGGATACGGCGGCCCCGGATACCAATTCAAAAATGAAGTTTCTCCTTCACTCAAATTCGACACGCCCGGAAGACTCGCCTATGCAAACGCCGGCCCGGACACTAACGGAAGCCAGTTCTTCATCACACACCGCGCCACCCCGCACCTCGACGGCGGCTACACCATCTTCGGCACGACAATCAAGGGACAGGAAGTCGTGGATGCAATCGGCAATGTTAAAAGAGACAACAGAGATAAACCGTTCGATCCTGTTGTAATGAATAAAGTCACTATCGTAAGAGTCGAAGGTAAATCGAAAAAGAAGTGATTTTTCTATTCGTTGATTTTTTACTTTCGTCAATAGAGAGTTAATCGCTCTCTTGGACTATCCCGAGGACTTTCGACAGTCCGCTCAGCGTGATTATCTTTTTAGTCTGCTGCGACATGTTCGTTATTTCGAGAAAACAGCCTTTTCTTCCGCATGACGTTTTTATAGCAAGTAACGTCCCCACCATGGATGAATCGAGCAGATTGCCGTTGAGGTCTATTTCGAGCACATCGCCTTTTTTCATAATGTCGAGTGTTTGTTTAGCACGCTTGTGAAAATTCAAACCGCCGATAAGGTCCATCTCATTTTCAAGGAGAATAACTTTCGGCGGCATATCTTTCACCTTCCCTTTCACTTAACGATATTTTAAAATGATTTTCTCAATGATGCATTTGATATCTATATCCATCTTTATTTCATCATTATTACCGCGTGCGATTATCAACCTATTCGATGTTCTAATTTTATTCGAATCGCCACAACATTAAAGACATCATGGCCAAAAACATTGCCATTGGGGAATTTCTTAAAAAATATGAACATATAATGGATAATATGTTATTGTTTTATAAGAGTTTTTTTCTTTCATAAGCGTTCTTTATTTAGGCAAAACCATAGTTAGTATTCGCAGTTATTTCATACAACCGATTTGGATTTCGAATTGTAGAGGTGCATCCGTGAAAAAAGATAAGTTATTTTACATTTTATTTTTATCGTTGGCATTATTCATCCATTCCGGCTGCGGAGGGGGAGGAGGAGATAGAGGAATAACGACCACGAACGTATCGACTGGAAGAGTTAATGTCAGCGGGATCGTACTGGCGCCAGCCGGCGTGCAGGGAGCGCGTTCCGCGAGTCGCGAATCCGAAGCGGCTTCCGCGGACGAACCGCTTCCCGGCGCCACAGTGAGTCTGGCCCGGATGCTCGGCGACGGGACTCTGGCCGTGATCGACGGCTATACGACCACGACGTCTTCCACCGGCGGCTTCTACCTACCGCAGGTTCCCAAGGGTGAAAATTACGTTTTGACCGCCGTCAAGAGCATTCCATCCGGAGAAACACTGACTTTGCGAAAAGTGTTTTCTATAACCGAAGGCGACGTCGAGGCAGTAAACGTGAACAACGTCGCCGTTGACGCCGGAACAACGCTTGCAGCGGAAGGGTTCAGGCAAATAATCACCGCCCTGAACGACGGACTTGGCGAATCCGAACAAATCAAAAGCGACGATATAGGGCGCGAGGAGATAGACGAACTCGAGGATTTGATAAAACAGGTTATAAGCGAAGCGAATAGCGGCGCTCGCACCGCCGGGGCTTCATCGGCATGTGCGATCAACATGAGCGCAGTCATAAAAGCTTCCGGCGCAACCCTCTCATCGATATTCACCGGGCTTGCGGAGAATCCGTGCGGAGTGGCCGTCAAAGTGAAAACACAGAACATGACCACCAAAGGAGGCGTCAGGGTGACTGTGTCATCCGCCGGGAAGAAACTCTCCGGAGCGCAAGTCTATCTTTCCATCGGAGGAGTCACGACAGGCCCAGTCGTCACCGACGCCGCGGGCGCCGCGTATTTCGGCAACATGCCGGTCGATTCCTCCGTGGACATATCCGTTATAAAACTCGGCTACACGATGGCGAAAATCACGGACAGAACTCCTTTTAGGAGAGGCATGGTAAAACAGATAAACGTGACTATGACTGCCTCGAACGGAACAAATCACGAGTGCGCGCCCGAAGCGGGCGCGGATCAGTTGATCGTCGGCTTGGTTCCGGTGACGATCGACGGCGGCGCAACCTTCGATCCGGACGGTCAGGCGTTGACCTTCAACTGGTCGCAGACCTCCGGCCCCTCCGTGCAGATTTCACCCGCGAATTCTTCGAGGGCGGGCTTCACACCCACCGCTGTAGGCGAATACCTGATGCAGATGACTGCGTCTGACGGTTCTTTGAGCTGCACGGATACCGTCAAAATCACCGTTCGCACCAACGAATGCCCCGTCGCATACGCGGGCCCGGATCGGACTGTAAACTATGAAACTCCGGTAACTCTGAGCGCCGGCGCGAGCAGCGACCCCGACGGAGATCCTCTGGTATTCACTTGGTCGCAGCTTTCCGGCGCGACCGCGACATTCTCCGATATTCACGCCACTTCTCCCGTTGTCACACCGCCGCTCCCGGGAGTCTATTCATTCCAACTATCGGTTTACGACGGCGCCGGCTGCACCCGCACGGACGACGTGCAGATAACGGTCCCGACGCCGACAGGCCCGGTCGGAAGCTTTCAAGCCACACCGACCAGCGGCATCGCGCCTCTCACCGTCTCTTTCAGCGGGGAATGTTCCGTAACGTTCGGCACGTGCAACCATTTCGTATGGAACTTCGGCGACAGCGCAACTTCATTCT
The DNA here is from genome assembly GCA_022709505.1 of bacterium. GTDB lineage: Bacteria > UBP15 > UBA6099 > UBA6099 > UBA6099 > JAKLIR01. Next base: position 3,333 of record JAKLIR010000361.1, read on the forward strand.
CTCAAAACACGAGTCACACGTACACAGCGGTCGGCGACTATTCCATCTCATTCATCGTGACGGACAGCTACGGGCAACACGACACGAAAACGGGAGTGATTCACGTGAACGAGAACAGGCCGCCCGCACCCTCGATAAATGCAACACCGTCGTCGGGAAAAGCGCCGCTTAATGTCACTTTCACCGGAACGTGCTCCGACCTCGACGGCGAGTGCGCGTCCTACGTGTGGAACTTCGGCGACGGCGCAACTTCGAATCAAATGGTTGTGAATCATACTTACGCGGCGCCCGGCGATTACAACGTGAGCTTCGTCGCGACTGACGACCGCGGAGCGGCCGGCGCAGCGACGGCCGCCATCCACGCGGCCGACAATCATCCCCCCGTATCCTGTTTCGACGCTTCGGATTTAAACGGGCAAGCCCCGCTTTCCGTGGACTTCACGAGCTGCAGTTCGGACGACGACGGCTCGATAGTTTCTTATCTATGGAATTTCGGCGACGGAAGCCCGACGAACAGCAGCGAAGACCCAAGCCACACTTTCACAACACCCGGCGTTTACACCGTCACTCTGACAACCACCGACGACAACGGCGCATCCGGCATCCTGACCATGACTATCACTGTAATCTCTCCGATCCCGGAGCCGACCGACATTGCGGCGGGATACGATTCCGTATGCGT
>JAKLIR010000362.1 GCA_022709505.1 bacterium
GTGCGCGGGCGGGATGCGCCGCGAATGCGGAACACAGGACTATCGCTATTACAAGTAAATTACATTTCAGTTTCAATTTATCGCTCCTTTGACTCATTGAGATGTCGATCGGGATGTAATTGATTCGTCGTGGAGTCATACGCGGTGGCTCGTGATTATCTTACGCTGGAAACAAGTAGCTTTCGCCTGTACCACTTCATGAATTCATACAAGGTGACGTTCAGCGTTTTTTTGGGCTTCCAGCCGAGAGTTGCTTTGATTTTCGAAGTATCGTAATAGGAATCATTGAAAATTTTGCTTTTGAGTTCGGGTATGATCTGAGGCTCTTGCCCGATTGTGTGAGCCACCCTCCATCCAATTTCCACGATCGGCTGCGGGATAGGGATCGCGATGGAGAAGGAGCGAGCGGCGCGGATGACGATCTTCATGAAGTCCTCGTCCGAGTGAGGTCGGTCGTACCCGACGTTGAAGCATTCTCCGTCCGAGGCCTCGTTGTCCGCCGCGGCGATCAGGGCTTCCGCGCAATCCGTTTTATCGACATAGTGGCGCTTCTGTTTTCCCGACCCGATCATGAAAACCGGCTGATGATTCAGAGCTCTGTCTATGATCCATTTGAGGGCCTGCTTCTCTTCGTATCCGGGACCGAGTATCACCGGTGCGCGGATGGCGGACACGCGCGCGCCGGTCCTTTCCCGCATGGAGAAACACATCTCCTCGCCGATTATCTTCGATAACGAATAAGGGCCGGAAGACAGCAGGGGCGCGTACTCGGGGCAGGGGAGTTCGGCCGGAGGGTATCCGTAAACCATTGCGGAAGACATGAAAACTATGTTCTTCACGCCGGTAAGCGAGGCGCTTTCGAGAAGGTTTTCGGTGCCGTTGATGTTAATGTCTCTGACGAGGTCTCCGTCGATCTCGTCGTGCAGCGCGGCGAGATGGTACAATGTTTCCACGCCGTCGCAGGCGAGGTCGGTGTCCGACGGTTTTCTCAGGTCGCCGATCACATATTCCACGTTTTCCAGTGGATATTTGTCTGTCTTAGAGTCGAACACGCGAACCTGCCGGCCGCGGCCGACGAGCCGTTCCACGAGTTCCTTGCCGAGAAACCCGCAACCGCCTGTCACCATGTTCAATCCGGACATTTCCATTTCCTGAATAATTTATCCGATTTTCCGATTTCAAAGCACATCGGTGAATAATGTGGGTTAACACCCCACCCTCGGATTCGGGTTGAATTTTACAATATTTCCAATCAATAAAAAAGTCCGGACGTGTTTGCCGCGCCCGGACTCGATTGATTTGATTTGAGACGGCGTTCAGCGCACCACGGAGAACTTTCCGGTCGTGGAGATCGCGCCCGCGCCGTCGGTCGCCGTGAGTTTATACATGTAAACACCGCTCGCGAGTTGTCTGCCTCCGTTGTTTGCTCCGTCCCAGCATACGAGATTCTTTTGGGTCCCGTCCGGAGCGAGGGTTCCCACCGTTGCGGCGGAGGCGTACAGTTCTCTCACGGTCTTGCCCCTGATGTCATAGACGGTCGCGGAGATTTCGGGCGTCCCGGAGAGATTCGCGGCGAAGCAGAGGGTGCGGGTTTGTGACGGGTTCCACGGGTTGGGATATGCGTGGACGTCGCTCAGAGCGAGGGGTACGGCCGCGAACGCCACTCTGAAGGCCGGCCCGTACTCGGTTCCGTTCACGAATGCCTGCAGTTCGAAATCCCCCGGCGTGTCGGACGTGATCGTGAAGACGGCTCTGCCGAGTGAGTCGGTAGTTTTCGGATCTGGGTTGATTCCCGTTACCGCGAAGTTTGTTTTTCTTAGGGAATTCTTGGCGGCATCCCGCGCCTTGCCGGAAATCGACACTTCGATACCCGGTATCGGATTTCCGTAGATATCAAAAACCACGACTTCGATTTCCACTGTTGTTTTGCCGTCTGCCGGAATGGAAGTCTGGGCGCTGTCCGTGAATGCTATCACTGTATTGTTATTCGAATCGACGAGCAGCAGCCTCGGTCTTCCCTTTGAATCGAGCGCCGAGCGTGAGCCCGATATCTGGGTCAGGTCCGTCGATTTCGGGAGGAAAAGTTTTGAGCGGTCGGCGGCGGCGTCGTACCTGAATGTGAGAGGCGAGCCTTTGATGTGGTTTCCGGCCGCGTCGGTGATGTCAGCGGTGATTGTGTAGATACCGGCTTTGTCGCCGAGCGACAGCGATGTGGAAGCCGTTCCATCCGCGCCGGTTCGAGCGTCCGCGGGGGAGAGAGAGGTGTTCTTCGCTCCTTCGGGCTGATTGAAAACGCTGAACGCGGCGGCGGCGGCGTATATTGGGGTTCTCGCGGCGTCGAAGACACGTATGGATATCGGAACCGATCCCATCACGGTTTTTCCCGCGCCTTGGGAGTCGGCCGAACCGGCGATGAAGTATTCCGAAGCCGTGAAGCCCGACGAGTCCGGCTGATAATCGACTATGAGGACGGTTGAGTCCATCTGAACTCCGGCGCCGTCCTTTGCTACGATTTCAAGACTGTTCCTACCGGGGTTGAGTGCGACTGGAACAGCGAATGTTCCAGCCTCGGAAACCGCGCCCGAATTCCCGCCGATGGAAATTGTGTATCCGGGTCTCGAGTCGCCGGAGACCGTGATGGAAGATAGATTGGTCAGAACATCGCCGGGGGGATCTGTTAAAACGAGCGCCGGTTTTTGCGTCGTCGGAATTCCGCTCTTCTCCGTCGTGTTTGTTTCCTCGTTGCCCGACGAGTCGATCGCTCGAACCACGAAGTAGTATTGTTTTCCGGTTTCGAGGCCCGTGACGACCGCGTTGTTACCTTGAACTGATTTTATCGGGCTGCCGAAATCCTCTCCTCCCGGCGTCTTCGCCATGAAAATCCTGTACTCGCTTATCCTGCCGTTGTCATCCGCGGCGTTCCACGTGAGAATCAGCGAATCGCCCGTCCCGGCGTCGGTCACTTTTCCAATTCCGGAGAAAACCGGTGCGGCGTTGTCTTTCGCCGTGAAACCGAGTTCTATCGTGTTGTCATCCTCATTCCCGAAAGAGTCGGCCGCTCTCACGACGAAGTAAGCCTTGCTCCCGAATTCGAGATTGGAAATCGTCGTGCTTGTGTCGTTCGTGATTGCCGTGGGTTCGGAGGCGAAGTTCTCCGCGCCGGATGTCGAGGCCGAATACACCCGGTATGAGACAGATGTGTCGCTTCCCTGCGCTGCGTCCCAACTAAGGATCGCGGAATTAGCGGAGCTTCCCTGAATCAGGTTTTTGATTCCCGCGAACACGGGCGGCGTGTTGTCGAGAGTGAAACCGACTGAAGCGGAATCGGAATTGGCGGCGGTGTCGATCGCCGTGAGCCTCACCGTGTAATCCCCGGAGGCGGTGTCTTTCGAGGGTTTCCATGTGGCGAGCGTTCCGTTCTGAACCGAGGCGCCTGAAACAGTTGCTATTTCAGTCCATGACGCCGGAGAAGCGCCGGCGCCGAATTCGAGTTTGTACGATTCGAGGTTGTCGTCGGACGCCGTTCCCTTGAAAACGATTTCGTGTCCGGCGACGGCGCCGGTCGCCGGAGTCGTGATCGAAACGACGGGTTTTGTGTTGTCCGAACCTCTCAAGGCGAGAACGTCGCCCGTCACTGTTGCTATGAACACAACTCCGTCCGCCGCGGCGGGTGAAGCCGCCACTCCGCTTCCCGCAGACATTCTGAACAGTATCGAACCGTCCGCCGCGTTGAAGACTATTATTTCTCCCGCATCTGTTCCCGCGACGACGGTGTCGCCGATCGTTATCGGCGTGGATGTGAAATTCTGAGCTGTTATTTCTCCCACCGCCTGCTGCCAGAGAAAGGCCCCGGAAGTCGCGGCAAGCGCTGTTACCTTCTGTTGCGGGTACCCGAGGGACAGGAGAACTTTTCCATTACAGGCTGAAGCGGAGGAGACCTTGATGAGCGTGTCCGCCGGCGCTGCGTTGGTAACCCATTCGGACGCC
>JAKLIR010000363.1 GCA_022709505.1 bacterium
GTCTCCGAAACCTTCCTTGCGCGTGGAGCAATACATGGATACGATATCGTTTTCCTTGACGCGCAGTCCGTACTGAACGCCGTCGTAGCGGGCGAGGTTCGAGCTCGCTTCGGCAGGCGCTATGAGGTAGTAGGCTGGAAGCGCGTATTTGACAATCGGCAACTCAATTTCAACAAGTTCGGCGCCGAGTTCGCGGAGCTTCTCGATCGACCGTTCCACCGCGGCGCGCACGCCGGCGTGAACGCCTTCGCCGAGTAAGTCTTTTATCAATCCGACCTTCATCCCCTTCACGTCGTTGGTGAGCGAAGTTGTGTAATCCGGGTGTTTGTGATTCACCGAAGTCGAGTCCGCGGGGTCGTACCCGGCGAGGACGTTCAGGAATAAAGCGCTGTCGCGCACGTCTTTCGAGAAAGGTCCGATCTGGCCGAGCGAAGAAGCGAACGCAACGAGGCCGAAGCGGGACACGGCGCCGTAAGTCGGTTTGAGTCCGACAACGCCGCAGAAAGACGCCGGTTGCCGAATGGAGCCGCCGGTGTCCGAACCGAGAGCGAGAGCGCATTCGCCCGCAGCGGTGGCCGCCGCGGAGCCGCCGCTCGAACCCCCGGGCACCCGTTCGAGGTCCCACGGATTTCGCGTCGGGAAAAACGCGGAATGCTCGCACGACGATCCCATGGCGAACTCATCCATATTCGAAATGCCCACGATAACCGCCCCGGCAGCCTTCAGTTTCTTCACGACCGTGGCGTCGTACGGCGGCTTGAAAGCGCCGAGTATTTTCGACCCGCAAGAGGTCTGTATCCCCTCGGTGCACATGTTGTCCTTCACAGCGACGGGGATGCCGTAAAGAGGCAGCGAACGGTCGGCGCTTTCGAGCTCCGCCGCACGCTTCAAAGCCTGTTCTTCGAGAATCGTCACGAACGCCTTAACGCTGTTTTCCACTCCGCGGATCCGGGTGAAAAAAGATTTTGCTACATCCACCGGCGAGACTTCCCCCGCTCGCATCATCGATAGCAGTTCGTGCGCTGTTTTCCTGAAAAGTTCCACGTCGATATCCTTGCACCGGTACGCTCGGCCGTTCTTTCGCAATCTTCAAGAACAGCAGAGGCCCGGCGTTATTTTGTCTCTCTTCGTCAATGCCCCTCGCCTTCGTCTATCACCTTCGGAACGAGGAAAAAATCGCCGAGCGCTTCCGGCGCGTTGGCAAGCACTTTTTCCACTGGATACGATTCCTTGACTTCGTCTTCCCTAAAAACGTTCTTCATCGGAATCACATGCGACGTAGGCTCCACTCCCGTCAGGTCCAACTCGTTCAACATCGAAGCATATTCGAGAATATTTCCGAGTTGGTCGGTGAACTTGTCGAGTTCTTCCGGAGACATTTTCAGCCGGGATAGAATCGCAACGTCGGAAACGTCTTTTCTGGTTATCGCCATCGTCGCTCCTTTGTCTTCCGAAGCCGGATTCGGAATAATAAACACTGATCCCGACGGGCTTCGGAAACAACCTCTTCAAATGAGGATAAAGTATATCCCCGCCGAATGATTATAACAAGGTTTTAATCTATGTTTTAATCTATAATGCACCGGCGAATTCAACATCGATATATGAGAAAACACCAATCTGAAATTCACTTGTGGAAATGCTGTCTCGGAATGATTTTAAATCGATTCTTCCACTGCGGTCCGAAAGCGAGCGCGGGTCTATTTCTCAGAAGCCTTCCGCGCCTCCTCAGCTTCCTTGAGCTTCTTGCTTATTTTCTGCGCCTTGTCGAAAGCATCAAGCGCGTCGTCATTTTTTTTCATTTCCTTATAAACATGTCCGAGCGTCATATAGAGCTGATACGTTTGTTTACTCATGTCCGGAGCTTTTTTGAGCCCTTCCTTGAGAAGGTCAACCGCTTTGTCCGGCTGTTTTTTCTCAAGCAGCAGCTCGCCGAGGAACGAGTATGCGTCGAGTTGAAGCTTGAGTCCATCCCGATCATCCGTCCCTTTCGGGAATTCGACTTCGACAACTGCGGTAAGCTCTTTTATCGTGTCGTCAAGTTTACTTTTTTTATAGAGGATATTTGCTTTTTCGAAATGTGCGAGAGCGTCGCTGAATGCCAAATCATATTTTTTCTCATCGTCCTTCGAAAGGTCCGCGCTTCGGGCTATCCCGGGAAGAAAAGACAAAACCGCCGCAGAGATAATGATTATCGAAATAAGAGCCGTGAATTTATTCTTGTGTAACATTTCCTACCTCGCGTTACGTCTGTATTGATTCAGTGTCGAGTCCATATCGAGCCTTTTATACTCCGGTTCTTCCGATGCTTCCTGACTATCTCCGGAAAAAGGTTCGAGGTGCTTTTTCAGATAGTCGCTTTCTTCTAACTGCCTCGAAATCGGCACATACATTTTATCATATTTTTCGATAAGCGCGATTTTATTCTTTTCTTGAATATCCCGAACCGCCCAGAAAGCAGGAACGAAAAAGAAGAAAAATGATGCGGCAATAGCGTATTGAAGGATTCTCGACCGCCTTGCCGAAGGTTTTATAGAAGTGTATTTCTTACCTGTTTCTCTTACGAGTTTCGCTCTTAAAGTCTGAGAAAAAGCTTCATTCAGCGGGCTTTTAGGTGAAAACAAAGAGGAAATGGCGCCGGCTGTTTCGATAGCAGACAAAAACTCGCCGTCAGTATCCTCAAATTCGGCAAAATCCATCTCTCCGTCAAGGAAAGCCGCAAGCTGTCGAGCCTGTTCTTTTTCTCTTTCTTCCTCTGACATAATTTAATCCTTATATTAACTAAATTAATATGAACCGTACTTATCAATGAAATTCTTCTTGAAAGACTTACATGCTCTGAAAAATAAAACATCGAAAGTTTCTATGCTCAAGCCGAGTTCCGCCGCGCAGTCCTCCCTGCTCTTCTTTTGGAGCAAGCGCAAGTCAACAGCTTGCCGGTATCTTTCGTTCATTTCGGCAAGAATAACATTAATCCTGTTCCTCAGAACGGCGGAATAATCTTCGAAAACCACCATGTCTTCAGGCTGAAATGTCGAATCCGGGTGAAAATCAAGCACAACGCTGTCAACAGTTTCATGACGTGCCGATTCAGACAATTTTTCCCGCGTTTTATTTATGGCAATCATCCTGAGCCAGAAGAAAATGCTCCTGTCCTGCCATTCGAACGAGGCTAATTTATTCAAAGCCGTGAGAAAAGTGTCCTGAAGAATCTCTTCCGCTGTTTTAAAATCCTTGATTCGAGGGAAAATCACATGGCGGTAAAGGGCGTCTTTATATGAGTCGTAGATCACCCCAAAAGCTTCTCCATCCCCTGAAAGGGCCCTGCTTACAAGCTTTTTTTCGTCGTTAACCGTCAGATTCGCAGGCATCCGGATATCCGATATTTGATTTGAAGTATTATATCTGAAAAAAGTGAATTGGTGGAGAATAAAAAATAAATCCGGCGCTATGTGCGCAATAACATTGCTTTGTTGCTTAGTGGCGTCAGATGTGCGCATAAAAGAAAAAAAGCCCTGCTGAGAGGGCTTTTTTATCATTCTTTAGATGATCGTTCCGCCTTTTTTCACTGTCGCATGGCAAACAAGGGGCATGGGTGCTGTGACCCATTTTCCCATATTTCCAGTTTCAGGCAACCCCGCCTGAGCGGAGTTCAAAAGGCTTCCCGCAAATTCGAGTACGACTTAGAAAATGTTGTACTTGAACGCGAGATAGGAATTCTTCGTTGTTACGCCAGCACCACCGGCCGGAGTGTTCTTATCCTGAACATTCTGCCAGAAGATGTCGAGGTTCTTAGCAACCTTGAACCAAACTTCTTCCTGATAGTTCTTCTCTTTGTTCACGTTCTTTGTGTCATCCCAGCTATACTGAAGAACGAGAGAAATCTTGTCAAGCGGGGCCGGGACTTTCGTGATGTCATACTTCGCCTGCACGAGTCCGAAGTTTCCGTCCACTTTCGCAACCTGAT
>JAKLIR010000364.1 GCA_022709505.1 bacterium
CGATCTGCTCGACTTCGAAAAATACACCGGTGCGCCCACTCCCGGCGTGGCGCCCGGCGTCTTCAGGGCCACCCAGCTCTTCACGGCGCGCGGCTGCTTGGGAAAATGCATCTTCTGCTGTTCGGAACACGTCTTCGGCCGCAGAATCAGGTCCCGCTCGGTCGCACACATAATGAGAGAGGTGAACGAATGCGCCTCCCGGTTCGGATTCAATCATTTCACGATAGACAACGACACGTTCACCCACGATCGCGCTCACGCGATCGAATTCTGCGAAGCTATCTCCGGAAAAGGATTGACTTGGGATTGCGACACGAGAGTTGACCGCATTGACGCCGAGCTGCTTGGAGCGATGGCCCGCTCGGGTTGCGTGAAAGTAGCCTTCGGAGTAGAGACCGGAAGCGAAAGGATTCTGAAGGCGATAAAAAAGGGCATAACGCTCGATCAAGTGAGATCGGCTTTCGATATGTCCAAAAAAGCCGGTCTGCTCACTTGCGCTTTCTTCATGATCGGCAATCATCCTGAAGAAGACGAAGACGATATCAAAAAAACCGCCGAATTCATCAGAGAGATATCCCCGGACCTTATAACTGTCGCGATAGCGACCCCGTACCCGGGGACGGAACTGAACAAGGCGATGCGCGAGGCGGGCTTGCTCGAAGGCGAACCGGAATGGAGCGAATTCGGCGGCTCTTTCCGCGGCAGGCACCTGACGCGCACGAACACGATCGGCCCCGAACGGCTCACGGAGCTGCAGTCGCGCCTGCTGCGCGGTTTCTACCTGCGGCCGAAATACATTCTGAGAAGATTGTCTCTTATACGCAACAGCCGCGACGCGCTTTATTGGTTCAAAGCCGGAGCGAGCTTCATCATGTACATCCTCGGCGGGCGGAAAAGCGATTCAACCCGGATTCGTCGATAGTACGTCGAATCCAATAGGCGGATTCGAGTTCAACCCTCTCCTAAAACTTGTTTTCACAAAACTTTTGGGTTATCCTGATTAGCTATGAAACTATAGGCGGATTTTTCACCGGCTTCGGCAGGCATTTTCAGATGAACGTAAAGGTGGAGGTAAAGGCGATGAGCGCAGAATTCAGGAAAATGGGAGAAGAACTCCTGAAAAACTGGAAAGGCGACCGTTATACATTCGGAACGGGAGTGCTCGGCGCGGCGGGAGGATACGCCGCCGGATACGGAAAGAAAGCGCTGGTTGTAGCGGCGCAGCACGGAGAGCCCGGCGGGGAATGGATGAAGCCGATCGTCAAGCAGGTGACGGACGGTCTCGGCGCGGCGGGCGTGAGCTTCGGGGACATAGTGTGCGGCGCGCGGCCGAACGCACCTCGCGAAGACGTTTACCGCATAGCCCTCGCGGTTTCGAAGGCAAAGCCGGACTGCATCGTGGCGATAGGCGGCGGAAGCACGATTGACGCATGCAAGGCGGCCGCCGTGCTCGTCACATATCCGGCCGACGACATCGAGCCGTATTTCGGCGTCGATCTCGTGGCGAAAGTCGCGTCTGAAACAGGCAGGAAACCCGTCCCGGTCGTTGCCGTTCAAACCGCGGCGAGTTCCGGAGCGCACCTGACGAAATATTCAAATATCACCGAGCCGGTCTCGGGCATAAAAAAGCTTATAGTGGACGACACGGTAGTTCCCCCGGCGGCGGTGTTCGACTATGGAATAACCCTCGACACGCCTCTATCGCTCACACTCGACGGCGGGCTCGACGGGATCGCCCACTGTTGGGAAGTGTTCATGGGCGCGACAGGAAAATCCTATTACGAGGAAATCAAGAACATCACGATCGCCGCGACCCGGCTGATCGTGCGCTCGCTGCCGGTAGTGGTTAAAGACTCTAAAAACAAAGACGCGCGGATCGACCTCGGGATCGGCACCGACCTCGGCGGCTACGCCATAATGATCGAGAAAAAGAACCCGAAATCGGGAGCGGTCGAAAAAGGTGGGACGAACGGAGGGCATCTCGGATCGTTCCAGCTTATAAACTATCTCGCGCACGGCCGCGCCTGCGCGGTTCTCAACCCCTACTACACCGTGCTGTTTGCGGACGCGATCGAAGATCAGTGCGCGACTGTCGGTCCGATATTTCAGGACGCCGGATTCATACCGGCGGATGTCAAACTCGGCTCGCTCAAAGGCCGGGCGCTCGCGGAGGCTGTCGCGCGCGGCATGATCGAATTCTCGAAGAGCATCGGCTTCCCGGCTACTCTCAAGGACGCGGGAGTCCCCGAATCGCAGATCGCCACAATGGTGGAAGCTTCGAAAAATCCGCAGCTAAAAATGAAGCTTCAGAATATGCCCGCTCCTCTGGACGTTGAAAAAGGCGAGATCGACTCCAAGATGAAACCTACTCTTCTCGCCGCGTATGGGGGAGACCTATCCCTGATTCCATAGGGTGTTTTCTCTCCCGATTACAGGACCGGAAAATCGACACAAACAAAAACGCGCCGCTCGCAAACGGCGCGTTTTTTTTCCCGAATCCGTCATTGGGATTCGGGAGCAATGATTCAGAGCGGATGAAAAGCAAGGCGGAAGGAGCATTTTTGAAGTAAGCGTACCGGGATGTACGTGAACAAAAAAATGCGACGACAACGAAGCAGTTCGCCGCTATGAACATTGCACCGGATTCGACGTGCTATTGACGAATTCGGGTTTATCCTTTTCGGTTCAGTCTTTGAAGTCGGAGGGTTTAACGCTGTCTATGAACTCTTTGAATTTCTGAATTTCCTCGTCGTTCGGAGGGCCGTCCACGGGGTCTCCCGCGAGCGCAGCCTCCTCTATGATCCGCTTTGACACGAAAATCGGGGTCGCCGTCCTCAGCGAAAGTGCTATCGCATCGCTTGGCCTCGCGTCAACAAGCGTAAGGTCGCCGCCTTTATCCCTCACGAACATCTTTGCGTGGAAAGTTCCCTCCACGATGTCGTGAATCCTGATCTCTTCGAGTTGAAGGCTGAAACTGTCCAGCATGGATTTCATTAGGTCGTGACTCATCGGCCTCGGAACCGGAACTCCCTCCAACGCTATTTCTATCTGCGTCGCTTCGAACATACCTATCCAAATGGGCAAATACCGAGGCTCGGCTTTATCCTTGAGCAAAACAACCGGGATTTTATTGTACACGTCGAATCGAACACAATAAACTTCGACAGGTACCATCTCTTCGTCGATCAAGGATTCTCCTCCCGATACTTTATATAATAGTTAATTATACCCACTCAAATCGTCTATTCAACAAAAGACGCAAATCGGGGCGCATTTTTTAAACAACCCAATCCTCTTCACGGTTCCCCCGGTTTTGTCAACGAGTTAATGAAATTGGAAACATCGAGGAACATTCCATACTGATCGATCGCCTCGAACTCAACGAAAACCCGCCAAGACAACGCTCTGTTTTCAAGCACGTGCTGTCTCAATAGAAAAAAGCCGCCCGGAGTTTCCAAGAACATGAAGCTGAAATAGTCGCCGAAATCGCATATTGGCGGCTGAAAGCTGACGACGCGAAGGATATCGAGCCGCCGCCCGCCTTGAAGATAAGCATAATAACCATCCTCGCCGGTGGTGAAAATCATAACCTCTTCGTCGTGTAATCGAATCGTTTTTATGTTGTCTAACCAGTCCGGTCTGTTCATGCCGGGCATCTCCGCGTCGCGGCGGGTCGAGCCCGCCGGTTTCAATTATAATTTTCATAGTGTAGAATTTGAAGTCGCGCGAGTTTCAAATCCGGGCGGCGCGAATGCGATTCCGATCGAGACCTATGGTAAAACAGTCAAGAATAAACATATCGACTGAAGGGCGCGGACAGATGGTGGACATAACCGGCGAACTCGCCCGCTCCTTGGCCGGTTCCGGATTGAGCGACGGCATCGCGACCGTGTTCGTTCCCGGAGCGACGGGCGGAATTACGACGATAGAATACGAAAGCGGCCTCGAACACGACTTCTCGGCGA
>JAKLIR010000365.1 GCA_022709505.1 bacterium
GCGCGCGCCTTCCGCGGTCGTTATCGTTCCGTTCTCAAACTTCAAATTCTCTTTGAATATCCCGAATTTCCGGAGTGTGTTGAAATCCTCCTCCAAGAGGTCGTGGCACACCGCACGTTCGGCGAGCAGCGCTTCGAGCGCGGCGCGAGTTACTTTTCCGTCCCTTATTTTTCCTTCGTTGACGAGCCTCTGAATCCCGACGTTATCATAAACTTTCTTCTTTATGACATCCGCTTCGATCAGTTTTATGAAACCCTCGGTGAGAAGTTCGGTGCAGCCGTAAACGCCTTTTTCGAACGGCCCGGTCCCGCCTAACTTTTCTATGAATTCGCTGAAGTTCACTGAGATGCCGGTTTCGGAAAGAATCTTCTTGTACAGAGGATTGTTCTGATGTCTCATGCGAAGAGCGTACGAAATCGCGTCGCCGAGTGAGCCTATGCCTATCTGAATGGTTCCGTCGTCCACGACCAGCGTGCTTGCGTTCAGCCCGATGAAGTAGTCCGCCACGCTGACCAGTTCGTGCGGCGGGCCGAAAAGCTGATGGTAATTCTTCGGGTTATCGAGTATGCAATCGAAGAAAGGCTGGTCCGCCTCGACCGTTCCGAACATGAACGGCATGTTGATGTTTACCTGACTGATGAATGATATGTTCGCTCCGTTTCTTCGAATTTCCTCGAGCCCGAGCATCATGTCGGCGCAGGCGTCGCCGTTCGTCCCGACGCTGTATCGCGTCTTGCCGCCGAAATCCTTTTTCCCCACCATGACCGCGGCTGAGTTTATTCCAAGCTCGATCAGATCGCGGGCGACATGCGTGAAATTCGAAGATGTGTAATCCTGCTGAACGGGCCTGTTCCCTATGAAAGCGCCCGGCGTTAGAAAAAAATCCCGAAGCTCGACATTGTCCGGGAACTCGCCGCGCCGGACGTCCTCGAGATAAACCGGATCGGGATAATCCGGAAAAAGTCTCGACACTATCGGCTCGAGCATCCTGCGTTCAAGATCGCTCTTCCATTTAGGTTTTTCGAGGGCGAGCGCGCTTGCGATCGTCAATTCGATCTTCGGATCCTCTTTCGCCCTTCTATAAAATTCGTTAAGAATAATCGTCGGCTTCCCAACTGCTATCGGCATCCCGAGAAATATTTTCTTCCCGAGTTTGCTTATGGTCGCATCGACGATTTGCGATGCTTCCGTGTAAACGTTAGACGAATCCGCGCCCATGATGGAACACCATTCCTCTCAGTGAAGTGTTTGCTATGCAGGAGTTGTCGCCAAAACAAAAACGAACTCTAAATTTATATAATCATCCAAAGATAATTTCAATTTGTTTTTGAAACCGGCCGTATTTTGTGTATCATGGTCAGTGAAAATGAATCAAGAGAACATTTTTCGGGGGACAGGCATGTTGACCATTAAAAGAACCTTTTTTCTGATAATGCTGCCGGTCATTGCGATTGCATCGTGCGCGGCGGCTCAGGAATCGGCGAACGGGCCGCAAATCGTGGCGCACCGAGGATTCAAGAAGGCGGCGCCGGAGAACACGCTTCCCGCGATCAGGATGGCGGCGGAAGTCGGCGCCGACTACGCGGAGATCGATATACGAGAGACAGCCGACGGTGAGTTCGTTCTCATGCACAACTCGACGGTTGACGCCACAACCGACGGCAAGGGCGCTGTGGCGGACATGACGCTCGAACAGATAAAAAAACTCGACGCCGGCTCTAAATTCAGAAAATCCTTCGCCGGAACTGAAGTCCCCACCCTTAAAGAAGTCTTCGCCTTCATGAAAGGAAAAATAAACGCTTACGTGGATTTCAAAGCCGGCTCACCGGAGAAGTTCGCTGCCATCCTGAAAGAATACGACATGGTGGAACACTCCGTCGTTTACAGCAGCCTCGAGCAGGCGGCGCAGCTCACCAAGATAAACAGCGCTATCAAAGTCATGCCGGGGATAGACGAAACTAAGCTTCTCGCCCCTCTGCAAAAGCAGTACGACCTCAAGGCCGTTGAAACAAATATAGCGTCCCTAACCAAGGAATACGTAGAGGAGGCGCACAGGCTCGGCATGGTGGTTTTCTGCGATGTGCTCGGCTTCACGGATTCAAAACAATCGATCAAAAAAGCCGCCGGACTCGGAGTGGACGTCATCCAGACGGATAACGCTGACATCGCGATAAAATACATAAAAAACATGAATATGAAAAAGAACTGAATTCCAGAGTTCAAGCCTCAAAGCCGGAAACTATAATCCCGGGTCCGCCGTATTGTTGCGCCTGATGCCGAACCGCGTCAGCGCGAAATCATATTTCACGGGGTCTTCCGGCGAAATAGTCGCGAACTCACGGGTGATCTCCTCAGCCGCCTTCAAATCCGCCTGATTCCTCGTGGTGATATGCAGGACATTCCTCGACAGCCTGTGAATGTGGGTGTCGAGCGGCATGATTAGCTTAGCCGCCGGAAGCTCATCCCATCCGCCGGGATCGACGTCGTCCCGCCGTACCATCCATCTGAGAAACAGATTTAGCCTCTTGCACGCGCTCCCCTTCTCCGGCGACGGCGCGAGATGACAACACTCCCCGTCGAAGACGCACGTTATCTCGGACACGAATTTCTCAGCGGCGGGCAGCAAACTCTCGTCCGCCTCTTCGTAATGGCTTAAAAAACAATCCTTGAGCGAGCCGTGATCGCGGATCACACTCTTCACGCCGATCAAAAAACCGGCCATGTCCGAGCCCGAGGCGAACCTGTGTTTGAAACCCTCGAACCTTTTTCGAATCACTGCCGGCGTGGAGTTCCGTATGAAAATGCGCGGCGCGGGCTCCATGCGGCCGAGCGCTTCCTCCACGCTTTTCAGTATCTGATTCACGCGCCCGTAGGCGAGAGAAGACGCCATAAGTCCGACGATCTCCCTTTCCGCCGGGTCGGCATAACGGTAAAGAAATTCAAGGGGATCGGGATGAACGTACTCCCGCCGGTTGAACTTCTCATATATAAGTTCGAGAGATTTTTTCGTGAACTTTAAATCCGATTCCCTCATGGCCTTATTCTTCGTTTCGCCCCCCGGCTGCTCGAAGGCACTCGGCCCCGTTCGAACACCACGTCGCGCAGCCGGTCTGAATTTTCGGATTGACGCACATCGCGCCGCAACTTCCGCACTTGCGTCGGGTTTCATCCTTGAAAAACTCCACGGCGGCGCCGCAGTTCGCACACTCAACGTCAAATATGTCGCCGGGTTTCCACTTTGACGTGTCCATCCCCGGACATCTCGACGGTGTCATCGGCCCCCCTGTCAAACAAGTCTCTCTTCGCCTATTGCGCCGCGTATCCCTATCACCGTTTCGGTGACCGGAATCCCGCGACCCGATTTTTCAACGGCCGCCTTCGCGATCCTCACAAGTCCCGAACAGCAAGGCACTTCCATCCGAATTATTTTTATACTCTTCAGTTCGGAATCCACGATGATTTCCGAGAGTTTATCTATGTAATACGCGGCATCGTCGAGTTTCGGACATCCAACCGCAACCGGTCTCCCTTTAAGGAACCTGTTGTGAAAATCCGGCACGCAAAACGGCGCGCAGTCGGCGGTCAACAGCAAGTCCGCTCCTCGGAAGTAAGGCGCGTCGGTCGGCACGAGCGACAACTGCACGGGCCATTGCCTCAACTCGTTTCTCAAAGGCGCGGTTGCAACATCGCCGGCGGGAAGATCGTCGTCCGAGCTGAACAGCATCATCCTCGAACCCGGGCATCCGCCTCCCTGCGTCGCGCAAAAGCTTTCCTTTCCCGCCGGCGCGGGCTGAGGTTTCGCCGGCGGCCGGACTTTGCTGAGGTGCTCTTTCACCGCCTCTTCGTCGAACTCATCGGCGTCCCGCTCGATGATTTCAAGCGCTCCCTCCGGGCAATCGCCGATACATGCGCCGAGCCCGTCGCAGAACGTGTCTTTCACAAGCTTGGCCTT
>JAKLIR010000366.1 GCA_022709505.1 bacterium
GCGAAAAAGGGCGAATGGTTGGTCGTGAAGGTCACGGGCGACATCAACGCAAGCAACTCAGCGGCGTTCAAAGGCTTCGTCGAAGGTGTGGTCTCGGCCACCAAGGGCCCCGTGGAAATCGATCTCGGGAAATGCCCGTTCATCGACTCTTTCGGACTGAGCCAGTTCAACGCGATAAGAAAAAAACTGAAAACCAAAAACAGGCAGATGCGGCTTTCGGGGATGAGCCCCCAGATAAAAAAAGTTTTCGAGGCAACAAAGCTCGACTCGGTTTTTCAGATATCCTGAATGCGTTCGATCAAGTCCGCCGGGACGTGCAAGACAGCCCGGCGCAGCTTTTCGCGCGAAGCCGATGTTTTCCGATGCGCGGTGCGGTACGGCGGCGCTTGTTGCTGTGGTGGAGTATTGAATATAGAAATACAAATACCTATATGATAGAATTTAAGTGATTTTTTCAAATCACGGAGGCTGCATGAAAGACATCCTCGCCAGAAAGTGGTTTTACATAATAGCCGTGGTTGTTTTCGCCGCCGCAGCGGTGATCACCGTAAAGTTCATGGGCGGCAGACAAGCACCGGATCAGACTAACATAGCCGCCGACATCGACGGAAGAAAAATCACGAATCTCGAATTTCAAACAGCTATCAACAGAAGGATGCTGCGGATTGTGGCCACTGAGGGAAGAGTGTCTTCCGCCGAAAAGGAAGACATCATGCTTTCAGTGTTTAAGGCGCTTATGAACGATGCTCTTCTCGAGATCTTCGCAAAGAACGAAGGGGTTGTCTTAACTCCGGAAGACCGGGAGAAAAAAAGGCAGAGGGTCATTAGCGCGATCAACCGCTCTCACCCGGATCAGGCCCAAAAGGTGCCTATAGAGGAACGGATGAAGGAATTGTGGACGACGCTCGGGTACCAGTCCGAGGAAGAGCTCTTCAAGGATCTCGACAAGGAAGTCCTCGAAGAAAAGCTCTCGGCGCACCTTTATCCAGAAAAAAGCTACACTGTCTCCGACAGCGAGATCAATGAATACATCCCCATGATAGCAGTGCGGCAGATTGTGTTCACATTCGACCCCTCCAAGCCGAAGGGGATGGAAATAAATTTTTCCGACCGCAAGATATGGGAGCGCGCGAAGATGGTTTACAACTACCTGACCGCGGGCGCGAACTTCGGCAATATGGCGAAAAAGTACTCTCAGGAAACTTACGCCGCCAACGGCGGATACATAGGATGGATAAACCAGAAAGCGGTCGTCCCTCAATACTGGGAAGTGGTTTCGCGACTTAAAAAAGGAGAAATATCCGAACCGTTCGAAACGGATTTCGGAATACTTATAGTTCAGTGTGTGGACAAAAAAGACCTGAACGATCCCGCGTTCGACAAGTTCAAGACTTTCGCCCGCAAGCTGGTGCTTGTGAAAAAACGCAAGGCGGATTTCGTGGGGTGGTTCTACCGGCAACTGAGAAAGCTCGAAGAACAGGACAGGATTGTCATTTACAACCACGTTCTTCTCGCAAATAAGTACAGGAACATGGGTAAGTACGACGATGCCGCGGCCGAATACAAGAAGGCGATGGATTCGGACAAGGAAGGAGCGCCGTATTACCACATAGATGTGGCGATGATTTACGCGAGGCAGAAGAGGTACTCGGAGGCTATACGGGAATTGCGCACCGCCACAGAGATCGCGCCGACCGACCCCCTGCTGTTCTTCTCCATGGGTCAAGCGTACATGGAGGTAGGAGAGCACGACAAGGCGCTCGTGGAGTTCCGAAAAGCATCCGACATGTCGCGCCTCAACTATTCGCTGCACGACAAGCTTGAAAAAATCTACACCCAACTCGGACTTCTCGAAGAAGCGGACCGGGAGCATGAGTTGTACGTGAAAGCGATCGAGATACTCGGAGGTTCGAACAGAAAAGCCCTCTCACCGGGCTCGATATATGAAAGGTCGGACTATGAGTTCAAAGGCGTGCCGAAGGGCGGCTCATCCGGGCCGAGCGTGAGAGACGAGTCGCAATACAACCGCGATATATACTCGGCGCCTTCTGAAAACCGCTGACCGGGGGAAAGCGCACGGAACACGGCGGATTTTACGCCCGAAACCGCGTCCGAGCGACCGCGACATAAATGAAAGTTATCATCTTCTCGGACATCCATGCGAATATAGATGCGTTCAAGGCGTTCCTCGCACTCGCGGAAACAATCGACCATGAGAGAATGTACAATCTCGGCGACACGGTCGGATACGGCGCCGGGCCGAACGAATGCATAGATCTCGTCAGATATCTCAATATATCCTCAGTCGCCGGGAACCACGACGATGTAGTGCTCGGCAGATACGAACCGGCTAAATTCAACCCGGACGGCAGGCGCGCGATACAGTGGTGCAGAGGCGAGTTGAGAGACGAAAACGCCGACTGGCTGAGGACGCTCGGCGATTTTTTCTGGATAGATTCAGTTCAAGGCAAGGCGCTGCTCGTTCACGGCAGTCCGGTGGACAAAGACGAATACATCATGTCTAAGTGGAACGCCGAACGGGCGTTCACGGCAATGATGGAGAGAGACATAGCGATATCGTTCGTGGGACACACGCACAAGGCATGCCTGTGGCTTCAGGAGATCGACGGTTCTCCGTCGTTCAAACCTCAGAGCGAGTGCGAGGGGAGCATCAGCCTCGATCCGTCCCTGAAAGTCATCGTGAACGTGGGCAGCATCGGCCAGCCGAGGGACCGGGACCCGCGCGGCGGCTTCGTGATATGGGACGACGAGCAGCACACGATCCGGTTCATAAGATTCGATTATCCGATCGAAGCCGCGCAGAAGCGGATCACCGACGCCGGCCTTCCGAGATTCCTCGCGGACCGGCTCGCCGGAGGATATTGAACTCTCGCGGGGAAATGTTGATTGTGGGCCGTTTTGATGCCACAATTATAAAATTCAGATATAATCTTTGAGGCTGCTCTCGCACTTTCGGACCGCCGGGAGGATAAGATGAAAAGATTCACATTAACAGGCGCCGTCCTGTCGGCCGTACTGCTGATTTTCGCTGCCGGTTGCGCCCCGAAAACAGAAAACAAGGTCGATGAACAGCAAACCGTGAAACTCGCCCCCGCTCAGGTGGTGGAAAAATTATTCTCATCACTTCAAAGCTCACAGCCGGAAGCACTGAACGACTTGTTCGCCTCCGAGCTGTCAGGCCGTTTCTCTCGTAAGTTTTACAGCGAATTCACATCGGACAAGAGCCTCGGCCTTTTCAAGGCGATGCTCCTCAACTCCGACGGTAAAACGGCGAGCGTCAAGGTCATATACAACTATCTGAAAAAAGCGCCGAAAACCGGAGAACTCGGGGACAAGAAAATAATCGACAGGCGCTTTATGGAACTCGTCAAGGAAAAGGGCTATTGGAAAATCAGGCGCACCGGCTACGAGCTTTTCGACGAAGAGGTCGAAAAAAATCTTTTCCTCAAATGCCTGAATACCGTGATGGACATCACCATCGCGGAAGAGAAAATCCGTCAGGGACGGGACACGTACTCGAACAGCTTGGCCACGCTGCTCAAGGTCTATCCGGTGAACGAAAAGGAATGCAAGAGCATTTTAATCAATAATGCGAATGACAAGAGTTACCTCGTCACGGCCGTCACGAGAAATTACGAGCCCTGCACCATAACCGGTAACACGGATGTGCATTCGCCCGAACGGTTCGAGGAATGCGGAACCACCGGTCGATAACTCCCCCATGCCGCGCGGTCTTCCGGCATAACGATCAAAACCGGTATTAACCCGGATTTTTCTCCGAAAAAATCCGGATTAATATTATTTATATAGTGATAAGCCGATGTTTCGGCAGATATTTTTAAAAGGCGAATCCGACTCGAATGAATGACAACGAATCAAAAAATTCACGAGGCGAGCCGTCCGCGATGAAAGA
>JAKLIR010000367.1 GCA_022709505.1 bacterium
GGCGGGCTCACGGTTTACGGGGACATAATCGGCAAGTACGGTGCGAGCGGCATAAGCGATGAATGTTCGCCTCCGCTTTTGCTCGGTTTCAAGAATATGAAGGACGATTGCCAAGCCGCGGCGATAATATATTCAGGCGGCGGAACGGCGGGTTCGGATCCGCTGAACGCATTCGGCCGAAGATCGGGAGGTCTCTCCGGCTCGGCGACCGGCGTGACTTTCCCCAAATACGGTTTGACGTGGAAGGTCAAGGACTATAGTTATGCGCCCAATTGTCTCTACTACGGAGAGCCCGACTTCTGGTCCGGCATCTTGGACAACGCCTCATGTCTCCTCAGCGAAGTCGGCGATGTGCTCGGTTTCGACAACAAAGCGAACGAGTACAATATACGCGGGCATGTGTTCGCGGGGCAGGTCGGAGCTATTGGAGCAAGCAATATACGGCTCGATCAGGACAGCGCCGTCAGGCATGACGCCATAACGAGACATTACTTCAAGGATCTCGGAGGCGTGCGGATAGACTGGATACCTGTCGAACCGCCCACGAATCTGCCGACGCTCCCGCAGAACTAAGAGCGACGGGATAACGTTTGTTAGACCGGGTTAGCCCCGGAAACAAGAATGATAAAAAGCCGCATGCAATGTCATGCGGCTTTTTTTATCCGACCGGGATTCGGTCTTGATCAATCCGGATTCGTCGATAGTGCGTCGAACCCTAACCCGGATTTTCACAAGAAAAACCCGGGAAATCGTAAAATGGCGATCTCAGATGTTGCATCATCGACTCGAACTCGGGTGCATACTAAACAGTATGCCTCCTCATTCTGCCTCATTGCGCCTTGTATCTCATCCCTTTTTCAGGTTTCAACCCACATCGATGAAAAATGCGGACTAACAAATAATTCGGCCGAAATAAAGGGTTTGAGCAGCTATATCCCGCTGGATTTTCACCAAAACCGAGTAGCTTTGGAGCGTTCGCAACCGGATTTTCCGGAACATGTAAAATCCCTCTCTATGTTTTTAAATAAAAATACCTTTTTACAATTCTTCCATTTGTGTAAAATAATACAGTCAACATAACTGAGAACAGGATTGAGAATTGGCTAAAATAAGTCTGCCTACAAGAGGGCCTCAGGCGAGGCTGGGTATTGATATCGGGTCTCGCTATATAAAAGTCGCGCAGATCAATCCGAGTGCGCACGGGCTTCAGCTTGTAAATGTGGGAATGGCGGCGACCCCCATCGGCTCGATCACCGACGGGGTTGTGAACAGCGCTGAAGCTATCGGCGAAGCTCTGCATCAGATAATCAAGTATTTCAACATAAAAGAGCGCCGGGCTGTTTGTTCTCTTCCGGGCCGTTCTGTCGTTATCCGGCAAGTGACGCTTCCCTCGAACATAAGCGACAAAGAAATCAAGGTTGCTGCTATTGGAGAAGTCGAGAGGTTTCTGCCTTTTCCGCTCGACGAGATGGAATACGACTATCAGATTCTCGGCGATATACAAACCGGAGACGTGAAGCAGACGAGCGTGCTTTTCATAGCCGCCCACCGGGAAGCCGTGCAGAAGAGAGTCGAAGCGGTGCGAGGCGCCGGGATCGACTCGATCGAGGTGGATGTCGATCCGTTGGTCATACTGCGTTCCACGGTGGAGTCCGCGCTTTTCGAGGATCAGGACACGTTCACGCAGACGATTCTGTTGATCGATATGGGCGCGAGCGCAACGAGCATCAGCATTCTCAAAAGCGGCATTCTCCGATTCACGAGGATATTCGCGATCGGAGGAGACACACTTACTCACGCCATCGAAGCCGGCTACGGACTTGGTTTTCTCGAAGCGGAAAAATTGAAGAAGGAAAAAGCTGTTGCTTTTTTGGACGAAGAACGCATGGATCTCGATCCGGAGTCAAGAGAAATAAACGAGATGATAAAATCGCATCTCGACACACTTTCGCTCGAAATAAGAAGGTCGCTTGCATACTATACGTCTAAGGACAGAGGAGAAGGAGTGACGAAAATAGTAATCACCGGAGGCGGATCTATGCTGAAGGGGATGGCGAGATTTTTCGAGGAAGACCTCGGGATTCCCGTCATGTACGGCAATTCACTCCAGAATATTTCGTATGTCGGCGGACTCGAATTGGAAGAAGTGGCAAAGATGGTTCCGTACATGGGCATCGCGGTCGGATTAACACTCCGGCAGGTTCCGCAGAAGATACTCGGCAGGTATTGTCTGAGAGTGGGCATCGAACCCAAGTATGAATTCGGAAGCACGACGCAGGCAAGTTCTCTGAGTTCGTAAAATAACATGATAAAAGTTAATCTACAACCGAAGGTTTCTGTAGAAGTCAAGGAAGGCTTCAAGATGCCGGTGTGGCCGGCTATCCTTCTTCTGATAGTTGTAGCCGCCGGAGCGGGAAGCACTTATTGGACCATGCAACAGAAAAAGCTTGCGGCGGAAGCCGAAATAAAAAGATACGACTTCCAACTCAGGGATTTTCAGAAAGTAATCACTCAATATGAAAGCGCAATCGAAGAGAAGGATTACCTGAAGGGCAAGAGAGATTTCGTGAACGGCATTTCGCAGAACCAAAAACTTTGGATAGACTTTTTCGACAAGCTGAAAGAACGGATCCCCAAGGACACGTGGATAACGAATTTTCAAGGAGAACGCGCGGGGATTTATAATATCGAGGGAAATGCATTCAGTTACGCCTCGATAGGATTTTTCATGCTTCAATTCAAGTCCATTCCCGCGATAACAACGGTAAACCTGAACAACGCGACATCTCAGGGGTCGAGCGGGAAGAGTGCCGTCGAAGCGATAGCAAAACAGTTCAAGCTGTCTGGGAATATGAACTTGGCGGGAGCGTCCGGGACCACGCCATTCCCTTCCGCAACGAGAACGCCGGTCGCGGGGGCGGCGCCGTCCGGAACACCGCCCGCAACAACACCTCCCACGGGAGCACGCTGATATGCAAGTAGGATCTTTGTCGGGAAACAAGAATCTTTTCGTGATCCTCGCGATCCTTCTCGAGCTCGGAGCGGGCGTGCTTTACTACATGTATTATTACCAACCGACTCAGGCTAAAATAACGGAACTCGAACAGATAGTTGAAAAGAAGAGCAGGGATGTTCGAGAGATAGAAATGACGAAAAGACTGCTGGAAGAATCGATTCAGGAAATTCAGCGGTTGAAAGTGGAGATAGCGAGAATAGAACGTTTCTTCCCCGAGGAAGTATTTGTGCCGCGAGTTCTCGTGTTAATCGAAAACCTCGCGACCGCTACGCATATAAAGATAAATTCCATTGAGCCGGCAGCGGCGGGTTCCGCCGCACCGGTGCCGGGCGCGGGGGCGCCCGTGGCGGCTCAGCCGACCACAACCGCCGCTCCTGCTGCCGCGGGCGCAGCGGCCACGACAGGGCCCGGCGGCAAACCTAAACTCACGTTCGATCAAAACAAAGAATATAAAACATCCCTCGTTAATTTCCGAGCAACGGGGTCATTCAACAACCTGTGCAACTTCATGAACGAGCTTACGACGTTCCCAAAACTCGTGGTTGTGGACAAAATTTCAGTCAGACCTACAACCGGAAAAGAAGATAAGAAAGGGAGCAAGGAACAAGATCAGACGGAAGTCGAAGTCGGCGAAACCACTGTGGAACTCGACATCGATATGCCGTTGACGTTCTACATACAGACGCAGCAACAGCCGGAACTCGAGTTCTGAGAGCCGGAGAATGAACGGTGAATGAGAATTAAATGAATAGAAAAGCATTGGACATGTTTTTCGCGGCGATGATGCTGATCGTCGGTTTTCTCGCGACAGGATGCGGTGGCGGCGGCGGCCAGAATACTTTTCCAAATAAACCGAACAATCCCGATGTAAACACGGCGCAAAGGAATACGCCCACCACCCCTCCCGGCGCCACA
>JAKLIR010000368.1 GCA_022709505.1 bacterium
CAAATGTACAACATACTTGGAAATAATTGGATATATGGAGTGAAACCAAGAATGAGAAAGAAAAAAGAACAGAAATAAATAAAAAGCGGACTTGTTGTAATCAATGATAAAAGTGATTTGATGAAACTCATGGGTGCTTTTAACCGCATATCTGACATTCTGAATTCTCTTCCTATAGACAATCCACCAATGTAAGCGAAAAAAATGAATGGAACACAAAAAAAGAAAATGATGCCTAAGAGATTACTATTATTAATAAGTAAAACAGAGAAAAGAGAACAAAATGATGCCGCGAAAACATCTCCTATTACTACATATGCCGCAAAAATGAACATTCGTTGCTTGCCGGTGTTAAAAAGATGCAAAAAATAATAGAAATATGTTGTTGAAACCATGGTTGATGCAAAAGAAATAATTAGCACAATATAAAATAAAAAAGTTTGAGGAAATGGAAGATAGCCAAACATGATTGCATGAAGGTACACGAACGATATAGTAGCGGCAATACATGATCCGTAGAATATATTAAGTAATTTTTTAATTCTCGAAATATTATCAATCATAAAACCTGCAATGATAGGAATACATAAAGCAATCAATTTAGCAGTAAAAAGGGCCATCGTATTTTTTTTAAATTGATAAGAAATAATTCCTTTATCGATTGTATAGCAATAATTCAGAGACCATAAAAGTACATCGGTTAGCAGGAATAAAAACATTGCACCGATTGAAATAATGAGTGGCCGCCACATACTGAATTCAGAAGCTTGTATTATATTCTTATCTTTAACTTCCAATTGTTCGTCATTAATATTTAGTGAAATATTTTGTACATCTTGATCTAATTTAATATACGAACCACATTTTGGGCAGAACTTAAACACATTTGTTAGTTCATTTCCGCATTTTGGACATATCATATTCTCATATTAACATATTCTCTAAATGACAACAACTGGCGCTGCTTATCTGGTTATTGTAATGTTCATATTTCGAGGTTGGCTCGCAAATATCGACGAAATTGCAGATCATTATGCCATTACTCGGTCATTATTTATTGTTTCCACGAGCATCGTAACTATTAAAATGACGGAGTGCCAAAAATGCCGAATTACTCTTAGAAACCGAAGACAGACAGGTTTATGAATAGAAATATTTCGATATGAAGAAGAAGAAAGCTGCAGCTAAAAAGTCTCGAATTACAGAATTTTACGTTATGGATGTCACGATTTTGCGCGACCGATTCATTTGGGCTATAATGGGCAGTCGGAAACCGGCGGACCGGTTTCGAGAGACGATTCAAGGAGCTGCTATTTGTCGATCGCAAAGGGACTGGTTTTATGTGTCGCGTTGATTTTAACCGCACTGATAGCAATTGCGTCTGAGTGTCCGGCGCGCGCGGAGACGAAGCATCAACAGGTCGAAAAGGCGCTCCCGTCTGATATCGTCGAAAAATATTACAACTATCTCGCACAATATAAAGCAAGGCACATCGATCGCGGCGGAACGGTGGAGGCGGTCCTCGACGACGCTACAAAATCACGCGTAGTCAGATATTACGGGCATGGAGACAGTCAAGGCTGGACCGGCCTCACAATGTCCGGTTTTGCATTCCAAGGCGACTGGGACCTCGTCAGGACAAACCTGTCCTACTGGCCGCTTCTTGAGATCGAACCGGGGAAATACAAGCGGTTTCCAGAGCATGCGGACGACGATCCGGACCCGACAAGCATCGACCAATACGGCGAAATGATTATGGGTATCGCCGCGGTTTGGCTGCTCGGGCCGGAAGATCTCAAGCGAGAAGTTGCGCAAATCACAAGGAACATAATAGTTTACGGCAACGCTAACGATTGGCAGATGGGGAAAGGCCCCTATGTGGACTGCAATGACATCCGGTTTCTGTTTCAGTTGTTGAGCATGAAGATGGGGCTCGGCGTCGATACATACATACCGGGCGAGGATTTCGACAAAGCGCGAGCGCGTTTCTTTCTTCAGTTCAAAAAAGCGGTACTCGTGCGGCAGACACCGAGGTATTACACGCTGAACCTTTTCTTCGAGCGCCTGTTCACAGCGAAACTCCTTTATCCCGAACTGCCCGGCCTCGACGATGAGATCAAGGACTGGTATAAGGTGGTGCGGAAAGACGACGACACGATGTTCGACTGGTTCGCGGCCCGAGCGGCCGGAAGAGACGTTTCCTTTGTGGAGGCGAAACTGCGCGCTTTCCCGCCCGACCTGCCGAATGAATGGGCGCAAAACGGGGGCTACAATGTCAACTACCGCTGGGAGCGAAGCCCTGAACAGAAAGCCGAACCGCCAAGCGGGGCAAGCGTCGAGCGCACCGGTATGGACTTGCTCGTCCTCGCTTCTTACTATTCATATTTCAAACTGCACGATTTCGGTGAATATATCTCGGAACGTAAGCCTTAGGTTAACGTACACGAGCCGGTCACATTCTGGGAACACATTACATCATCGATTATCTCTTTTCAGTTTTCCCTCCGTCAACAATAGTTCTCGCCGTTCAGGTAATCTCAAGCGTATTCAACTTTTCCCGGTATGACAGGACCCTGTCTGGAAACCGATGTTTTGCGGAGATATTCGCCGCCGTTTTCTTAACACAATTATTCCGGCTTGCTGATATAATTAACCGATGGAAGAGGGGCCGCGGGATGGAGAAAGAGCATATTAAAAGACTTCTTAGTCATGAGTTTGCCGCACGTGGCGTTTGTATTTTCATGTTCATTGTTGTGGGATTATTCGTTTTTGCATCCCGCGCCGCGTCCGCCGGGAAACTCGAACCTATCGAATTCAATAATCCCGGTCTCACTGTGGACCTCGCGGTCGGACTCTGGGCGTGGCCGATTGTGATAGACTACGATTCTGACGGAGATCTCGATCTGATTGTCTCGTGTCCGGACACTCCTTATAACGGCACGTATTTTTTCGAAAACACAAGTGGTGATAAGTTCCCGCCGGTTTTCGAGCCCGGCAAAAGATTGGGAGCGGGTGTGAAGAATTTGCGAGCTTCCTATACCGATTCCGGGGTGAGAATCACAGTTCCGAACACGGAATATACGGATTTCATTAAAAAAGGATTCGACGCACCGGTGACGATTCCGGTTTCGCCGGGACTTCATAGTGAGATGCTCGGCGCCGGCCGCCACATTCGCAACAGTCAGTGGACTTACGTTGACTTCAATGGCGACGGGCGTCTCGATTTAGTTGTGGGAAATGACGATTGGACTGATTACGGTTGGGATAACGCGTACGATGCGGACGGACGATGGACGAACGGACCTTTGCGCGGTTCGGTTTACGTGGCGCTGAACGGTTCCGATGGCTCGAAACCGAAGTACGGGAGACCGTTCCGGTTGAAAGCAGGGGGCGAACCGATCGAAGTGTATGGAACTCCCGCGCCGGTGTTCGAAGATTTCGACGGCGATGGAGATCTCGACCTTGTGTGCGGTGAGTTTCTCGACCGCCTGACATATTTCGAGAATGTGGGAACACGAACTAAACCGGAATACTCGGAGGGCGAATTTATCGCGTATCACGGGCGGACGGTGCACATGGACCTTGAAATGATAGCGCCGACCGCCGCGGATTGGAACCGCGACGGACGCCCTGATTTGATTGTCGCACAGGAGGATGGAAGGGTTGCTCTTCTTGTGAACGAGGGTCGTCACGACGGCCGAATACCCGAGTTCTCGCCGCCGCTTTTCTTTAGGCAGAAGGCCGGCCTCGTGAAGTTCGGCGCGCTTGCGACGCCGGTCGGTTTCGACTGGGACGGAGACGGGCTCGAAGACATTCTAAGCGGCAACTCCGCGGGCTACATCGGATTCATTCGGAATCTCGGGGGAGGGGAAACACCTAAATGGTCCGAGCCGGAGCTTCTTCAAGCGGAGGGGAAGACGATCC
>JAKLIR010000369.1 GCA_022709505.1 bacterium
AGCCTGCGAGACGGGTGGTGTGGAAGGCTTTTTCGGGCCTCCGTGGACCTACACGGCGCGCCGCTCGATGATCGGCTTCATGGCCGAATCCGGTTTCGATACGTACATCTACGCCCCGAAGGAAGACCCCTATCACAGGATCGAGTGGCGCCGGCCGTACCCGCGCGATGAGTGGACGCTGCTGCTGGAAACGATCAGAAGCTGCTCGGAGTCGGGCGTGGATTTCGTCTGGGCGGTCAGCCCCGGCCTTTCGATCCGATATTCGAGCGACGACGATTTCGAGGTCCTTTGCGCCAAGTTCGAAAAGATAGTCGAGCAGGGCGTGAGGAGCTTCGCGCTTTTTCTCGACGACATCCCGAACGAGCTCGTACACAAGGTTGACAAAAAGAGATTTAAAACACTCGCCGGGGCGCACGTTTTCCTCGCGAACCGGCTTTGGGCGCGGCTGAAAAAGGCGTCGCGCGCGGCGCGGCTGTGGTTCTGTCCGACGGATTACGCGACGGCGGTCTCGACGCCTTACCTCGAAGAGATAGGGCGGGGGATGGCGCCCGAGATCGGGATTTTCTGGACGGGGCCGAAGGTGGTTTCGACAAGCATCACCGCCGCGGACGCGCGCGCCATTGGCCGGGCGCTTAAAAGAAAGCCTCTCCTGTGGGACAACTATCCAGTGAACGACTACAACAGGCACAAGATAAACATGGGGCCGCTGATGGCGCGGGACGCGAAACTGCCGGGGCTGCTCGCGGGTTATTTCGCGAATCCGATGAACGAGGCTTATGCGTCCCGAATCCCGCTGTTGACCGCGGCGCGGTACCTCGAGGATCCGGCGGGATACGAACCGGCGGCGGCGCTGCGGGCGGCGGTGCGCCGGGTGGTGGGGAGCAAATGGGAGAAGGACATACTCGATTTCTGCGATGCGTGGCCGGCGGCGATGTTCGACGGCGAGCCGCCGAGCGGGCTGGAGAGAGAGGTCGAGGCGGCGCGCGCCGGCAGGCCCGCGGCGCTGAAGAAACGGCTCGACCGGCTCGCCGCGCTCAGACCGAAAATCCTCGAAGTCCCGGAACTTCAGCCGTTCGTGGCGGATGTGCGTCCGTATCTGAAGGAACTCGCTTTCTACGCGGAGGCGGCGCGCGCGGCTCTCGACGACGGCAAGTCGATCGACGATCTGAAGGCGGCGGTGGCGAAGGCGGAGACGTCGGAGTCGCATCCCATGCGAAAGGCGCTGAGGGAATTGATTGCGGAAAGAATGCGTTGAGACGAGGCGGCGCGCCCGGCTTCGCTTGGAACGGGAAAAGGAATAGAGGCGTGGATCTGACAAAATACGGCCCATACAGGACGCCGGTCGAGATATACGAGCATTTCAGGAAGGTGCTCGGCGGTTTGCCGGGCTACGAGGAGCATTCACTGGGCGAGACACGGCGCGGCAGGCGATTGTACGCATGGAGCGTCGGGGAAGGCGCGGCCTCCGTTCTATATACCGCCGGCTGCCATGCGATCGAGTTCATAGGGGTCGAGCAGTGCGCGGCGATCGCGGACGAATTGGCGGGCCCGAGGCGCGGCCTGCTCGAAAAGGCGTGCGTATGGTTCATGCCGGTTCTCAATCCGGACGGCCATTACAAAGTGAGGGAGCTGATCCGGCGGCGGCTGTGTCCGCTTGTCAAAACGAATGCGCGAAGGGTGGACCTGAACCGGAATTTCCCGGTCGGATTCCACGAGCCGCACAAGGGCGGAATAATGGCGGGCAGCCATGTGAAATTGATAAATTATCACGGGCCGGCGCCGATCTCCGAACCGGAGTCGAAGGCGCTCGAAAAACTTGTCGATCTCGCCCGTCCGGCGTTCGCGATGAACCTGCACAGCTTCGGAGAGAAAATCTGTTTCCCGCCGTGCCATTACAAGGGGCGGACCGCCGACCACGAACTTTTCGAGAAAATAGGCGGAGAGATGGCGGCGCTCCAGCCGCATCCGTATAAAGTGTGCGCGGAGAATGAGATGTATCTGACATACGGCGATATCTCCGATTGGATGTACGAGGAGAAGGGGATAAAGCCGTTCCTGCTCGAAATCGGCGCTTTCGGAATGTTCGCGTCGCCGCCGTCGAGCTGGTGGAATATCTTTGCTTGGACGTGTCCGCCCGACGCCGCCGCCGCGACCGCGAACAACACCGCGGCTTGCGTTCATCTCGTGGAGGCCGCGATCGAGAATGCCGCCCACAGCGCTTCCTGATTACCTCTGATCGACGACAGCCCGCAGCCATTCCGTATCAAGTGGATGCCGGGTCCGGGTGTGAAACTTTTTGACCGCGGAGCGGTCAATCCATGCGTTCCGGCGCGGAGCACCGGAACGAGTATGGCTTTGTAGGAGCGAGTATAATTTTGTAGGAACGAGGGCGCTTTTTTGCAGGGCCGGGTCTCGGCCCGGTGGGTCTCCGCACCCGGCCGCTCAAGGGGACGCTTTTGAAAAAGCGCCCCCTTGAGAATCCCCCGCAAAACGTTCTCTTCCGCAATGTCGCTTAAACAACGCAAAATTGCTTTCATGCTCCGCGCCCGGCCGCCCCTGACATCCTGTCTCCGGATGGATTCCGGTTCTCAGACCGGAATGACGAAAGAGAGAGAGGCGGAATGACTGAGAAATTGCGAAATGCTGAGTGATGCCCGCTCTTTGTCTATTTCCCGTTCAGTTCTCTCATGTTTTCGAACCAATTTTTGGGGAATTCGAGGTTGAAGACGGAGTTGTCGAGAGGGATGTTGAAACGGTAGTTGTCGTAGATGATGTATTGATTAAAGGTGTAAGGGAAAGTGCTGATTTTGGCTTTGATCCGCGCGCTCGACGGCATCAGATAGCCGTTGATTTTTTTGTAATAGATGTCTCCATTCGTGGAGATGGTCTGTTTTTCGTTTTTAGCAAGAACGATGAATTTCAGGACGACGAAAGAGGCGGGGTCTATATAGAACTGCATGTTGCCGCTGTATTTCGGGGCGTTGGGTCTGGGGAGAAGGATGAGGACGTAGCAGACTCTCCCGCGGTAAACCTGATTGTCGGAGAGCATGACGTCGTACCAATCGAGGACTTTCTTTTCCCAGTTTTCGCTCATTGGAAGCGCGCCGGGTTGCGTGGGGCTGCCGATCCAGTAATTTTTTATTTCTTTCGTCAGGAGGTGGTATCCGTGAGTGTCCGGCGCTCTATAGAAATAGCGCAGTTTGTAGGTGGTGGCGCTTTCCATGTCGAACGTCATGAGGGCGCCGCTTTTGCCGGCGTCGAGTTCGTAGCTCGCCGTTCTCGTTTCGTCGTAGGTCAGAGTCTTGAAGTTCTGTTTTTTGAAGTTGTCTTGAATGGTTTGGATGATATTGAACGCGGACAAAGTTTTCGGCTGTTTAAGGGGGGCCTTGGCCGCCGGTTTGGCTGGTTGTTTCTTTTTCGCGGGTGCGGAGAAAGAGACCGCCGCCGCGAAAAGGGACATTGCTAATGTCGAAATGAATACGAATTTCGAGATGTGTTTAATCATGTCCCGTCGCCTCGAGATGTTGGGCTATTTTTCGCAGGCTTTAGGTGTGTTATCACCTTTCAGGGCCGCGCAGATGATAGGTTTTGCTTGTTCGTAAGGCATCGCGCCGCCGAGGAATTTAATCGAGCAGTTGAAGACGGCGCTCGGGGACGCCGCGGTGTCCCAGCGTTTCACGAGTTCGGTGTCCTGCCGGAGGTATTCGAAGGCTTTTGTTTTCGAGCAGGCGTCGATTTCGGCGGCGTTGATCCTGTTTTTGAGGACGCAGGCGCGGCGCGCTGAGTTGAACACGGCGCTCATGTCAACCTGTTTTCCGGCGGCTTCCGATTGAATGCTGCTGATCTCGGTGGCGTAGCAGGAAGCGTATTCCAGCCATTTCTGATTGCCGAGGTTGTGAAGGATGCACGTTTGGTAT
>JAKLIR010000037.1 GCA_022709505.1 bacterium
TAGCGCCCTTGTGGCAATCGTGGCAGATTTTCCCGGCGGCTATGTGGACGTCGAGCGAATTGGAAGCTTTATCCATATCGAACGTGAGCTTTTCGCGCGAGTGGCAGCCTTCGCACGTCGCCATGTCCCGCGTGTCCTCCGCCTTCATGCTCTTCACGTGGCACTTCTTGCAATTGTCCGGATGGCAGGATTTGCACGCGAGGCTGTCGTACGGCATTCCCGTCACGCTTCCGAACCCATCCTTCTGTTCGTACCAATATTTCATCCCGGCGCCCGTCTTGTGAAGGCTCTTCATGAAGTTGCCGCCTTCGCCGGCGCTGAACGCGGCGATCGCTCCGATCAAAATGAACGAAGCAACGGAGAACATGATAATCCGCAGTCTTTTCTTTGAATCTTTTCTCATGGTGTTCCGGCCTCCTGAAGCTTGTCAGAGTGTTGCACAAAATTGTCTTGAGTAAATATTTATAACGCCTGTAATGATAAATTATCGCATTCCCACTGTCAATCGGAGAAATCAACGCGAGCCGGCCCTTCCATTATTTCAAGGAATCCCAACGAAGGATTCGAGTTCAACAATTGCGCTTCTCTTCGAGACAGGCCCATTAAGAGACTCTAACAAGAAGAGGATCGTAGCGAGAACGAACGAAATGGTTACCGGCAAGGCGAAGAGGCGAAATCGGGCGAAGGCGTACTTGCAGCGGTACGTCGAGTCCGATTTCGCCTCGATAACGAAGTCGGGAGGCATTGCAGCCGTTCGCAGCAGATTCGCATTTTGTTAGAGTCTCTAAGTTTGTTCGGAACCTTTCGTGTAAATAGCAAGAATGTGGTATGATGAAAAGCGAAGAATCGTTGGGTGTTTTGAACAGTGCGGAATAAGTTAAGCAAGGATGTCTTCCGAATTTATTAAAACGATGGCCAAGAAACCTTTTTATAAGATTCTCAAGTTCTTGTTTCTGTCTTTCACGTTTCCATTTGTTTCCACAATCGTTTTTTTTCTTTCAAATAGTCCGACAATACCATTTGTCTTGGTCATCAAGATTATTGCTTTGCCAGTAGAGATAATAACAATTGCTTTAATGTGTTGTTTTCTTTCTTATGTAATATATTTCGTTGTTTCGCTTATCTTAATAAGAAGCAAAAGCATAATTAATACGACGGCATTCGTAATCATCTTGAATTTCGCCGGTATCTTATGTGGGATATTCCTTAACAATCATTCACAAAATTCAGCTTTTAATAACGCCGCTATTAACGGTGAAAGAATTACAACGGCGTTGAGGAAATACCACAGCGAGCATGACGCCTACCCGAATTCGCTCAAAGAATTAGTTCCGAAATATCTGCCGAGTATCCCGAAAACAGGCTTGCGACGATATCCCGTTTTCGAATATGAAAAAGAAGTTGTCGCCGAAAGAACCGGGGTGGAAGGATACGAGATCAGAATAACATTTGTTCATGAAATGGAAGCATGGACATATCTGCTGTATCGTTCAGGCGGAAAATGTCCCGATTACTGTGACCCTGTTTCACGCGGGTGGATGTATTGCATTGAGGATGATTGACTATTGAATGCCGCCCTCCACACAATACGCGGGGCTTGCCCATGTAATATGAATTGTGGATTGTAAACTCTGGAATAAATGAAAAGGCTAATCGAGAAACAGTTGATCACGGAGCGGTGAA
The DNA here is from genome assembly GCA_022709505.1 of bacterium. GTDB lineage: Bacteria > UBP15 > UBA6099 > UBA6099 > UBA6099 > JAKLIR01. The sequence goes on from JAKLIR010000037.1 coordinate 1,684, forward strand.
TGTGCTAATATTTGAACCTATATTATTTGTTTTCGTAAGCAATTTCTAATAACAGGCGAATATCTGTACCATAAATGTACCTCATACCGAAAGTATGATGAGGAATCAAAGGAATCATTTTATATGATAACTCCAATATTCTTATTTATACTGGCTGTTCTCATATATATCTCAAGTTGGCGCAACTCATTGAAAAACAAAGTTGATAAAGCCATGGGAACAGGCGACTATGATAAAGCGCTGGAATTAATAAAGAAAGCTGACTTTTACAATCTTATGGACAACGAGCTGGCGAACAAACGAGGGCTTATATACTACAAAAACGACGATTTCGAAAGTGCATTAGACTCTTTCCGCAAAGCAATTGAAATGAACAAAAAAGACGCGGTTCTATATTTAAACCGCGGAATGGCTTACTATAAAATAAATGATTATGAGTTAGCAATAAAAGACTTCAGGAAATCATTGGAAATAAAGCCAAAACAGGAAAAAGCGCACAACTATCTCGGAATATCTTGCTTTTATTTAAGAGATTATGGCAACGCCATTGACAGCTTTTCAATCGCGATAGAAGTGAATCCCGAGAGTGATACATATTATGTAAATCGAGGAATGACACATGCGCAAAATAACTCCTATAACCTTGCTATAGAAGATTTCTCAAAAGCGATTCAAATTAATCCTGAAAATGTTTCAGCGTATTCAGAAAGAGCAGATGCATATATCATGAAAGGAGACAGTATCATCGCTGTTGAAGATTACAAAACAATCAAAGATATTGACCCTGAATTTCAGGATATCATCGACAAAATCGTTGATACATATAACGGAGCCGGTGAATATGATTTAGCAATAGAGTATTTGAGCTCCGAGATTCAGAAGGACCCCGAAAATTTATTCTTGTATATAAACAGGGGATTGTCTTATTGTGAAAAAACGGATTATGACAGCGCGTTGGAGGATTACAAGAAAGCGATAGAAATTGACCCCAACAATCCGAACGGTTATAGGGTCAGAGCCGGAATTCACGAAGAGAAAGGTGATTTTGCATCCGCAGCCGCGGATTACGACAAAACGATCGCTTTGAATCCTATGCCGGCATACGACTATTTACTGAGAGGCTTGCTCTTTAAGAATCAAAAAGAATACAACCGGGCGCTCGAAGATTTCAAAAAAGCGGTTGAACTGAAACCCGATTTCAGCGTTGCTTTTTTCAACACGGGATTGGTGCATTGCGAAATGGGTTTATTTGAAATCGCTATTGAGGAATTCAGCCGCGCTATAGAAATATCTCCTGATTATGCACGAGCATATTACGAAAGAGGTTGTTCATATCTTACAAATGGTAATTATGAAAGAGCCATCGAAGATATCGGCAAATCGGCCGAATTAAGTCCGGATGTGCCTGAAGTATTCGTTTGCCTTGGACTGGCTTATTCACACGCGGGCAAGCATGAGACAGCAATAGAAAACTACAATAAGGCTATAGAACTGGACCCGAATCGTTCAGATGCATATAAACATCGCGGATGTTCCAGCTTCTCATTGGGAGATTTCGACAAAGCGATCATGGATTTGAATAAGGCGATCGAGTTCTACCCCGAGTATGGCAGGGCTTACTATGACTTAGGACTTGTTTATGCGGCAAAAGGTGACTTGGATAAAGCTATCGAATGCTATAACACATCGGAATTGCACAAACCGGAACAAATCGAAACATACGACAGCCGAGGCCTCGCATATGCTCGAAAGGGCGATTTTGGCAATGCGATTGATAACTTTAATAAAAGTATAGACCTTGATGTCAATGACTTTACGGCTTACCTCTATCGAGGCAAAGTTTATTTCGACAACGATATCAGGTTCCGCGCACTCGACGATTTTAATAAGGCCATCGAAATTAACCCGGAGTATCCCCCCGCGTTCTATTATCGAGGCATGTATTTCCTATGTACCGAAGAATACGAATGCGCAATTCAAGATTTCGATAAGGCGATAACCCTCTCTCCTGATTATATCGAGGCATTGAATTATCGAGGCATGTTATATATACACATAGGAAACTATGATAAGGCAATCGAAGATTTTTCGAGAATCATAGAAGTGGCGCCAAGCTTCGCTTCGGCATATTATAACCGCAGTATAGCCTATGGGAAGAAAGACATGAACGAACCGGCCATGAAAGATTATAGAAAATATATGGAATTGTCACCGGACGGCCATGAAGACGAAGAAAAAGCATCCGACCTCGGTATCTAACAGTTGATCCCGGAATATTATGTAAAACAACAGTAGTACCAGTATTTTTCCAACGGCCTACATACGGTCATATCTCCCCCGAAAAGTCCTTTCATTTCATGACGGCGGCTTTTATCGTTTATGATCATCACTTCACCTGATTTGTCGTAAACGGCAGCACACCAATTTCCCAGAATACCACCCGGATATGAAAAAGCCAAACGCAGTGGAGGTCCGGTATCAACGCTAACAGCCTCTTTATTCGCCGTCTGCTTTCGATAAACGAAATTTCTACCTTCTCCTTTATATCCGTATCCGGCAGCGGTAATTTCCGGTATTATTTTTTCGTAGTTCTTAACATTCTTGATGAAATAAGCATAAATGCCGATGTCTTTTCTATATGTCCATGAAAACGAAAATAGAATAATGGATAATATCAAAGCCACTGCTTTCGAAACATTTATTGATTCTTTTTGTTTCTTATTCACACAAGTAATAAGGATATATAGCGAAAGAGAAATGAGGAGAATGTTGAATATTTCGAAGAACAATATTTCAAAAATTGCAAGTCCATCGATTAACAATTCAATATCAAATCCAAAACAGACAAATAAAAACATTAACGAAACAAGAATAAAAATTATCAGGAAGACAAATCGCGCTTTACCGGTCCGAAAACTCTTAAAAAAGTTAACTGAAAAAATAACAAGTGCTACAAAAATAAAGATTATCTCAATCAATATTTCAAAAATCCAAAGAGCGCTTACAATCTCGAAATAAAACATGCTGTATATGGAAATAATAATGCTCAACGCGACAGATAAAGTCAGCAGTCTTTTATTCTCAAATAAAAATTTCGTTATTAATTTGAAGATGTTATTTTTCATATGGCTATTAGCGACCACACCACAATGATTATAATTCCATGTTAATATCAGCATCAATGGTATCGATAATATTAATTACTACTCATTCAGTTCCTCAGTCTATTCAAGCGTGGGAAGCACATTTCAACCGTAAAACGCGGGCATTCGCATAGAGTTAGTCCGGATCGCATAAGGAATATTCAGAGAATATAGTGAATCGTTTTTGCGCATTAGCAACCTGTTGTTGACAAAAAGCAAACACGGTAAAATAATGAAAGATGTTAGCATGAGAGAGTTCAAATCTTATTTTTATGAGCATCCGGCTTTCGGAAATTGAAAGAAGGGTGTTTGCATCACCAGTAGCTGACAAGTGAATATCTTTTAAAACCAAGATGCGGGCGCATCATGCGATGCCATGAGTCCCCATCCGGTTGGCGGGAGACCAGATGGCAAGAGATTTTCTTGACGGCCGCGGAGAAATAGCAGAATTCATCAAGAAAGGCCTCGAACAATTAGGAGAAAACTTCTTGACGCTCGATGCCGGAGCAGGCGATCCCGAGTTCCAAGTTCGCGTTCCGGGCGGACGTTATGTCAGTGTTGATCTCGGCGTGGGCGACAAGAACTGGAACTACTCAAAAATAGACGTTATTGGAAATCTTGAAGCGTTGCCGATGCTTGACGATTCATTCGACTGTGTCATTTGCAGCCAAGTTCTCGAGCACATGAGCGAACCGGAACAGGTGCTCAGAGAACTGCACAGAACTCTTAAACCCGGCGGCAAAATTTTACTTTCCGCTCCTCAAGAATGGTATATGCACCAGATACCATACGATTTTTACCGTTTTACAAGATATGGATTGGAACACCTTTTTAACAAAGTCGGATTTCAAATCGAATCCATCGAATCCATAGGCGGCTATTTTCGATTGCTATCTTTCAACTTATGCTATTTGAAATATTTTATCTTCCCTCCCATCAAAAGTCTGCCTCTAAAAATAATCCGATGGCCCCTCAGATACCCTTTTACATTGGTTTTTGAATTCATTATTCCGTTTTTCCTTGGAATACTCGATCGATTCGATAAAAACAGATACCACACTATGAACTACGCGGTCATCGCCATAAAAAAACAATAATAGATCCGAAGACAATAAGTGAGATTATTCGACATCTTTTCATCACACCGATTTCCGTTCGCTTGAGATTTATCCCTGATTCGCCAATAGTGCGCCGAATCCGATCGGAGGATTCGGGTTAAATCCTCCATGATACCTAAAGCCTCGGCATTATCTATATAAAGAGAAATCGCTTCCTGTAGGTTTCTTCTCGCCTCGTCCTGAGTATCGCCCGCGCCGGCCACTCCCAGTTCAGGCCGTTTCGACACATATACGGCCTCTTCTTTCCATATAACAACAGTAAAATTTACCTGATGCACTTTTCACATCTCAAGCCGATGTATGGATGTTCGACTTCCGCTTCTTCAAGGCTCAATTTTAATTCAAACCGGGGCTTCTTTCCCGTGCGAGCGTCTTATTTGCTTCCGGAGAAACGATGTATGAATACTTAAAATCGTATCCTTAATCTTTGAGGATGATTCTTGCTATTTCTTCTAAAAGCCGTACCCTGTTGTGAGGCTTCCCTTTCATCATCACGGAAATCCTTTTCGACGCCGTCTTCGGATCATCCGGTACTCTTACCAGCGATTCCACGGATGCATCTAAAACTTCAGCTATTTGAAAAAGTCTTTTCAGCGAAATCGGCTGATCTCCACGTTCCATTCGTCCGAAGTATGAATAATCAATATCGATCTTGTCGGCAACCTGTTTCTGGGAAAGGTTCAACTCCAAGCGTCTTCTTTTGATATTATTACCAATAATTTTATAGACATCCATTATTTCACCCATTTTCTCCTATAAACGATATTGCAAAAACATTTCGGCGGATAGTTGCTATGAAGCCTATAATAGGATATATTTATCCTTATTATGAAGACATTGGAACTATGTTGCGGCGGTCGCAAATACAAGCCTGACTCCGTGGGCGTGGATATAAACCTTGACTCTGTCGCGGATGTGATATGGAATCTCGAGGAGGTCCCTTGGCCGTTTAAAAATGACGAATTCGAGGAGGTCTTATGTTTTCATGCGTTCGAGCATTTTCAAAATCGCCTGACGGCGATGGAGGAAATACATCGAGTTTCAAAGAATGGCGCGCTGTTACACATCAGTGGGCCTCATTTCTCAAGCGTTACGTTCTACAGCGATATAACTCACCAATTTCCGTTTTCATGGCGTATGTTTGATTTTATTCTGGAGGAATCCAAGATAGATCGGCATTACACGAATGTCAGGTATAGACTCATCACAAGAAGAATTACTTTCTATAAACAGCAGTATTTTCTTTTGTTGCCTTACTTCTTCAGAATCTTTCCCAAGCTATGGGAAAAGTTCTTTTCGTTTGTTTTTCCCGCCCGACAAGTTGACTTCGTGTTGCAGGTCGTGAAATGAAAAAAATATTTCCATGTAACTAATATTCAATCCGAATCTCAATTCTTTCATTGGGCTTATTTTCCGACAATAACTCTTAACGTAAACAGAGCCTTTTTGAAGGTATTCAGATGGTAGCAAACAGATGGGGTAATGTTCAGGTTATAGTGTTGTGAGAATTTCCTTGAATTGTTCCGGCGACAGTTCTATTTCCCGGAGGATCTCGCGAATCAGAGGAAGGGAGAGATCTCTTCCCGGATGATTTGCAAGAGTTGTGGTTCTGCCGTCAGGGTGACGATAGAAGATGTGGCTGCCCTTTTGTCGAACAGGTTCAAAGCCCATGCGAAGCAGAACTTTTTCCATCCTTTTGAAATTAACAACGGGAAACCTTGTCATACGGCAACCTCAATCTGCTGGAGGCCGACAAACCGGGGCAAATCATCTATATTTCCCTTGTGCTCTTCAAGACACAGCTCCAATACCTCTTTAAGATTGCGGCTCAATTCATCAAGCGTGGCGCCTTGCGTGTGTGCTCCGGAAATACCGGGCACGATTCCCACATAAAGTTTTGTTTCCGGATCCCATTCAACGTATGCTGAAAAAGTTTTCATTGTTCACCTCCCACGAACGGAAAATTCAAGTCATCATCCCGATGCGGAGATTCCGCTTATTCGTGTTTCTATTTTAATTCAATCAGGGTTTTCTTTCCAGCACGAGCGTTTACTTGCCACCTGCGCATAATGATTTTTATTGAAGCTGATTATATCAAAATCAAGCTTATGTGAAACTGCTTCCCTCACTTCACCATCATGATTCGTTACAGGCGTTGTTCTTGTCTCATCCGCCCGTTAGTAATCTCCGTCCTCATGAGCGCTTCGGGGAATAGACAATCCTCGGAAAGCCGTCGAATAGAGCACATCAAGTTGCTATTCCATAGTTATGATATTATACTGGGTGAAAAGCGTAAATTGGGCCTAAAAACGGGGTGAAAGATGAGAATTAAAGTCGTTGTGCATGAAGCGGAGGAAGGCGGTTATTGGGCGGAGGTTCCCGCTATTCCCGGTTGCGCTACACAAGGCGAAACATTTGAAGAACTGTTGAAGAATCTATACGAGGCTGTTGAAGGATGTCTTTCCGTTGATGTCGAGCCACCGGATATCACTAAAGGCCGGAGAGTGCTGGAAATTGCGGTATGAAATCCATCTCAGGGAAAGAGTTGGCGCAAGTTCTGGAACGCAATGGGTGGTCTTTGTTGAGAATCAAAGGCAGTCACCACATATATGGAAAACAGGGAAGCGTTATAAGAATTTCCATCCCTATGCATGGGAATATATCACTCAAAACAGGGTTGTTAAAACATCTCCTAAAAATGGCGGAACTGAAAGAAAGCGATTTGGATTAAGAAAATTCCACAGGCGCATAATCCGCATGGAGAGAATTCCAAACCGCAAGACTTCCTCCGCTGCAAAGCCGGGCGGCGTTCTTTATTTTTCAGCGCATCGCCATTTATTCCATGGGCAATTCACCCCACCGGATTCGTATTTAATTTCATCGTATATTCCTTTTGGCGCTAAATCCCTATAAAATAAATTCCTAATTGAAAATACGCTATGAGGATGGTTGAAAATGTCGGAGAAAAAAGGGCTTGAAAACAAGTTGCAGTCGCTCGGCGACAAAGTGAATTTCATCAAATGTCAGTTTTCGGACATGCAGGGCCATATTCGAGAAGTCACCGTGACTCGCGAGATATTCAAAGGCGAGGGAATAACCAGTGTGGACGGCTCTTCTGTGTTCGGCAAGATCATTCCGCCCACTGAAAGCGACATGATTCTCGTTCCGGACGCGAACACGCTGTCGATCATTCCGTGGATGGACGACACCGCGAGAATTATATGCGACGTGTACCATCCGCCGACGAATGAAGACGAGGAGATGAAGCCTTTCGAGGGATGCCCGAGAGGAATTCTCGAAACTGCTGAGAAAAGCATGAACGCGGTGCTGGACGAGATAGTCTCCCGCAAATTCCCCGACCATGAGATAATAAAGTATCACGCTCACTTCGCTCCGGAGATCGAATTCCTCCTTCTGGACGCGGAATATCCTATTGAAAAATTGCATCTCGATCAGTTCCTTGCGAATAATCATTACTTCATTCCCCCCAAGGCGAAAGTGGATGACGCTCTGAAGGAGATGACCGCCTGTTTCGTGGCCATGGGGCTGAAGCGTGAGAAATATCATACCGAAGTGACTTCGAACCAGTATGAGATAGGCATGTCGCACGGGAATGTGCTGAAGATTGCGGACGCGACGATGACTGTCAAATACATCATCGAGAACGTGGCCCAGCGTCACGGCCTGCTCGCGAGCTTCATACCGAAGTTCAGGGCCGGGGTCAACGGCAGCGGCATGCACGTCCATCAGAATCTCGCGGTCACTCTCGTCGATCGCAAAAAAGGCGGTAATCAGTTCGAGCACAATCTTTTTTATGACAAGAACGCGAACAATTGTTTATCCGAAATCGGCTGCCAATACATCGCGGGCCTCCTCAAGTACGCCCGCGAGATCACGGCCATCACCAATCCGACGGCCGTTTCATACAAAAGGCTGGTTCCCGGTTGCGAGGCGCCCACGTACATCGCATGGGACTGGATGAACAGAACGGCTCTGTGCAGAGGCCACTCTGAGGGCACGAAAAAGATCCGCGTAGAATACAGATCTCCCGATTCCAAGGCCAATCCCTACCTGTCGTTCGCGGCGATGCTTTCCGCGGGCCTGTCGGGGATCGAGGAAAATCTCGTTTTGCAGGCGCCTGATAAAAGAGATTTTTATCACGACAACGAAGGCGTCTTCGAGCTGCCCGGCAATCTCGGCGAGTCGTTGCTCGAACTGAAACAAAGCAAGATGCTGCGCGCAAAGATGGGCTCTTTCATCGTGGATACATTGTATAAACTCGGGACGGACTCTTGGAAGGACTACTGCCAAACCGTCACGGATCACGACATAAGAATATATCTGTAATCGCTCGCTCGTCTATCCAAACCCCGACAGCGGATTCGGGTTGATATCAACGGGGCGGTGAAGTATCCCGAATCCGCCGATTGGATTCGGGAGCGATGATTCAGAGCGGATGAAATGCAAGGCGGAAGGAGCATCTTGCCGGTGAGCGTACCGAGATGTACGTGAACAAAAAAATGCGACGACAACGAAGCTGTTCGCCGATATGAACATTGCACCGGATTCGACGTACTTTTGACGAATCCGGTTTAAAATCAATCCACATTTTTCACCAATATTGGGTGCATTCGGAAAAAGGGATGAGGTGCTCGTTGCGGCGCGGAGCGCCGGAACGAGTATAACATGGCGAAACGAGGGCGAAGGGGACCGTATAAAGATTCCTGATGATTTCTAATCTGGAGTGCGACGATTTATCGTCGCCTTGCTTACGCCGGAAATTAATTCCCGGCGATGAAAGCGAAAATGAATTTTCGCACTCCAAAATTCAGCCCGGATTCGTCGATAGAAAGCAGAATCCAGTCGTCGGATTCGATTTTAAAACACTCTATGTATGTTCTTACATATTTTACGGCGATCACAGACTTATTAACACTCACGCTTTCCATAAATGATACCAGCTCGGGCGTGTAACTTTACGACCGCGGAGCGGTCGCACCATGCATTCCGGCGCGGAGCACCGGAACGAGGGCGAATTCTATTCTCAGTGGTCTTGCTGCTTCTCTTCTTCTCCATAGTGTACGTCATCCCGGCACCTCTCTTTTCGTCATTCCGGGCCGAGACCCGGAATCCATGCGGGGACACGATGTCAGGGGTGGTCTTTTCGGGGCAAGGCGGGTGCGGGCTACAGGCCGGGTATGCACGGCCGGGTACGGAGACCCGGACCCTACATTAAATACTTTTCCTCGTTACGACGTTTCCTGAATATATCCGAACGGCTTCCATCAAAGACCATAGCATTACCTCGTTCCGGTGCTCCGCGCCGGAACGCGATGCGAGGCCGCTCCCGCGGCCTTTATTTGAATTGCGTTTGAGATGTAGGGCCCGGGTCTCCGCACCCGGCCGTTTTCTCGTTTCGGTGCACCGTGTCGTAACATAAGACAAGTGCGAGTGTTTCGTGCGTGTGATTTAGCGACCGCGGAGCGGTCGCACCATGCATTCCGGCGCGGAGCACCGTAACGAGGGCGAAAGTTTCATAATTTAGGCCGATAATATTTGTCGATATTCTCGGCCTGACCCCAAAGCTCTCTCGTTCCGGCGCACCGTGTAGTAACATAAGACAAGTGCGAGTGTTTCGTGCGTGTGATTTAGCGACCGCGGAGCGGTCGAACCATGCATTCCGGCGCGGAGCACCGGAACGAGGGGGAATAATTTAGGTCGATAATATTTGTCGATATTCTCGGCCTGACCCCAAATCTCTCTTGAGTCGGTCGGCTACTACGGAGGAGTGGCTAGAAAGATCACCGCAACTATTGACCGAACATCTGGCGCCATTCTTGGCATTAATGATTTTGTCATTTATAGTGGAAGTGACCTTATAAAATAAAATGGAATAAAATAAAAAAGACCCGCTACCTTGAGCGGGTCTTTTTGTTTTATTTAGAAGGCTTAAAAAGCCAATAAAAATTTAAAATGTAAACTTTTGGACATCGTTTCTCGTAAAGTCGCTTCCGTACACTACCCCGCCCGATGTCACCGCAATACCAATGGGATCAGCAAACTGTCCGTCACCAAGGCCAGACGACCCGAGGGCATATAAAAATACCCCAGTAGCCGAAAAAACCTCTACCCGATCGTTCCCGGAGTCCATAACGTATAAGTTATTGCTCGAGTCAATCCCAATATAGCTCGGAAAGCTGAACTTTCCATCTCCAGTCCCAGTGCCACCCCACTGACCAATGTATGTACCAATAGAAGAAAACTTCTGTACTCGATTGTTCCCTCCATCAACTACATAAACATTGCTATCCGAGTCTACTATTAATCCCGATGGTCTATTAAACTGACCATTTCCCGTGCCTTTACTGCCCCACCCCCTCAAATAATTGCCATTGATGTCAAAAACCTCGACACGATGGTGAATCGTATCGCCAACCAAATCTGTATCGTCAGCGACATAGAGGTTGTTGCTTGAATCAAATGCACACCCAGCCGGATAAAAAAACTGGCCATTACCGTCACCAGCGCTACCGATGCTTCTTATGAAGACTCTTACGCTATTGTAAAGCTTCACTGCTGAAATGCCTTGTTCGGTAATAGCAATGGTTCCATCGGTTTTGCTTACACACACACCTTCTGGACCGTTCAATCCTGTTATGTAAGCGATATGTACACCATTTGCGTCAGTAATATCCAACTGATTGTTAAACTGATCAACAACATAGACATTCCCCGACGTATCAACGTCTACGTCGCGAGCTGCTCCATAGCCGCTCCACTTGGAAACATAATGTTGCTGCGGAATCGTCGAGACGCACGCTGAGGTATTGAATACCCCGGGGCTGCTGCAGGTGAGGGTTCCGCTCACAAAGCCTTGAGAAACACATGTCTCTCCGCCAAGTTGAGCACCGTCACACTGCTCGGAACCATTGATGACTCCGTCGCCATAGTGAGGCCCGGTAACCGTATGCGATTGGCACGATGTGTCACAGTAGTTGCAAGACGAATCATAGCTTGCCGTGCAAGCCGTATTCGTATTGCTTGACCCGTTATCGCACTGTTCACCATTGGATGAATCAAGGTTACCATCCCCACATGTGTGCCCGGTCACCGTGACCGTCTGACAACTCGTATTGCAATAACTGCAAGACGAGTTGTAGTTGGCATTGCACGGCGTATCCGTGTTGCTCGAAGCATCGTCGCACTGTTCCCCATCCGCTGCCTGAATACTCCCGTCCCCGCATGAGGGGCCGGTAAGCGTAACATTCGTGCAGTTCGAAGAACAGTAATGACACGTCGAGTCATAAGCCGGTGTGCACTCGGCGCCGTTATTCAATCCTGTATCACAAGCCTCAGCCCCCTCTTCGACTCCGTTCCCGCAGTGCGCGGGACAATCATCGTCATTGAAGAGTGAACAGGTGCTCGGACAGCAGCCGTCGCCACTCACGCACGACGAGATTGTCGCATGCGAGCAGACTGAGCTGCAGGTTCCGGGGTTATCGCAGGAATCAACGGTACAGGCATTGGTGTCTGCACAGGCAGCGTTGCCTGAGCAGTCTGCCGCAACACAAGCGTTGTTGCAACAGATGTCGTTCCCTGTACATCCGGCATCCGCAGGACAGTTCCCGCAGGTTTCGTTACCTTCCACGACTCCGTTTCCGCAACGCGGACCGCAACTGCTATCGTTTAGCGAATTGCATCCGTCCGGACAGCAGGAGTCTCCCCCAACACAGGCTGTAATAGTCGTATTGGAACAGGAGGCAGTGCATGTCCCGGCGTTATTGCAGACGTCTGTCGTGCAGGCCACCGAATCGTTGCAGCCTGCATTATCGTTGCAGGCCGGCGTTTCGCAGGTAGCCCCGCATAGAATTTGGCCCAAGGGGCACCCGCAATCTTGCGGGCAACTCGTCTGGGTTTCTATTAATTCACAGCTTCCGTTTCCGCAAGTTGCATCGGGCACGCATCCCGCAGTGTCGATTTCGCACGTAGCCGAACAATTCAGCGTTCCGCCATTGGGATATCCTACATCCTTGCAGGAGCGGCCTTTCAGGTCCGTGCCATCGCACGCCTGATTATCGGCAGCGTGATTGTCTCCGCAGACATCAGTGCAGCCGGTTTCAACGAAACTACTGCAATCAGGCTTGCAGGACAACTCCCCCGCGTCATGACCCTTTGAAGCACAGCTCTGATCGCCCAAAGCCGGTCCGTCGCAAACCTCGCCTTCGTCAATCGTATTATTGCCGCAGGTTGTTACCTTGGTTTGCGCGATGCCGCTGTTGAGGTGCATCATCAGTGTGGCGTTTTCCTTCAGTTTCGTAAGCACTGACTTAACTGAAGATTGCCCCTTTAGATCAATGTCAGTGGCATCAAGCGTCGCCTGACTGATAATGGTCTCGATTTCCTCCATCTTATAGTGCGACAGAGGTATCCCCCGACTGATAATTTCACTAATTACCAGCTCAGTCATCGGACTAACGCTTACCTT
>JAKLIR010000370.1 GCA_022709505.1 bacterium
GGAAAGGGATCTGGTGAAGGACACTTTTTCGCGATACGTTTCGAAGCAGGTCGCGGACGAACTTTTGAAGCATCCGGACAGGATAGCTCCGGGCGGCGTGAAACAAGAGGTGACGGTTCTGTTCTCGGATGTGCGGGGTTTCACCACATTCGCGGAAGGGCACAAGCCGGAGGAAGTGCTCTCGCATCTCAACGAGTATCTGTCGGCGATGGTGGATATCATATTCAAGTATGAGGGGACGCTGGACAAGTTCATCGGAGACGCGGTCATGGCGGTGTACGGTTCTCCCATTCCGCACGACGACGACCCGCTCCGTGCAATAAGGACGGCGGTCGAGATGCAGGGTCGTCTGAAGGAGCTGAACGAGAAATGGGCGAGCGCGGGGAGGGAGACGCTGAGGATCGGGATCGGCGTCAACACGGGGGAAGTGATCGCCGGAAACATCGGGGACATCCGCCGGATGGAGTACACAGTCATCGGGGACAACGTTAATCTTGCATCCCGGATCGAAGGGCTGACGAAAGAGTATCACTGCCCCATCATCATAAGCGAGAGCACGTATGAGAGAGTGAAGGACCGCGTTGTGGCGAACAAGCTCGGATCGGTGACAGTGAAAGGCAAAACGAACTCGGTTGAGATATTCGAATTGATCAGCGTAAAAGGTTGAGGGATTTTCTCAATTTACTCCCATTGATTAAAAGAAGCAACTTCGAAGCGCGGCCGCGTTTATTGCTATCGGAAACACGCTTATGTTATAATTAAAAAAGATTTGCCCCCCGATATTTTCATTATGGTTCGAGGGGATTAATCCGGCGGTGTCTGACTATGAACACAGCGGAATTCATTAGGGAAAAGCGCGACGAAATCATGCGGATCACCGCTCGATACGGCGCGACCGATATAAGAGTATTCGGTTCGATGGCTCGCGGAGACGCCGACAGCGAAAGCGACATAGATTTTCTCGTTCGCTTGGCGCCCGGATGCACTCTTCTTCATCATGCCGCCATGGTTCGGGAATTGGAATCTCTTCTCGGCCGGAATGTGGATGTTATAAGCGAACGGGGGCTTCGCAGCAGGATACGCGAGCGCGTGCTCAACGAGGCAGTCCCTCTATGAGAAGCGACAGAGACCGTCTGCTGGATATCCTTGAAGCGATTTCGAACATCGAGCGTTACGCCGAAAAAGGGTGTGACGACTATTTTAAAGATGAATTGATTCAGACTTGGTTTGTGTATCACATCCAGATCATCGGAGAAGCTGCGGCGAAACTTTCCCCGTCGTTGAGAGAGCGGTATGAGGATGTTCTTTGGGCTGATATCATTTCGATGAGAAACGTTCTCATCCATCATTATTTCGGGATAGACCTCGAAGAAATCTGGGATACGATCACAACGGATATTATGACTCTTAAAGTGCGGATAGAAGCAATTTTGCATGAATTGCCGGATGAGAATTAACGGCATGGCAGGGCCGCTCCCGCGGCCGTTAATGCAATATGTTTTTGCAGGGTCCGGGTCTCCGCACCCGGCCGTCACCCACCCACCCCTAACCCGGATTTTTCACAAGAAAAATTCGGGAAATCGTAAAAAGGGCGATCTACTGCGTTGCATCATCGACTCGAACTCGGTCATATACGAACCCGAATCCTCCGATTGGATTCGGGCTGAATCATTGTTCCACAATCCAAGCGACGGATTCAGGCTTCATCCGCTCTGGATCACAGTTGCCGAATCTCAATGGACTAATCCGGGTTTGATGTGAAATTAGTTTTAAGCGGCATTCGCGGGCGCGGGTCAGTTCGCGTTCACTTTGTCCCAGAATTTGATCAGGAACAGGGCGGCGGCGATCGACACGGCGGTCAGGATGGCGGCCGGAACGAAGTTCGAATAGACCCAAAAACCGACTGCGAAGAGAGCGCTGTAAACAGCAACTGTGCCGATGAACATGCATAGGATGCCGAGCGGAAGGCTGCCTGCCTTGTGTTCGGAGACTATGGGTTTTTTATCCGCGGCCGCATCGTCGAGGACTTTTTTCCATCCGGGGCCGCCGGGGTTTATGCGGCGGCAGAAATCGCGCAGTTTTTCCGGGTCGGTGGGCTTGGTGACGAGAGCGGTGATGATCCATGAGAGGGTTGTGATCGCGACGCCGAGACAGAGTTTCTGCCAATCTTCGAGAGGCGCCTGCGGGAGAAGTTGTGCGTGGAAGAACTGGAAATAGATCGCAACGAGGAAGGAGACGATCATGGCGGTGATTTCGCACTGTGCGTTGATGCGCCACCAGAACCATCTAAGTATGAAAAGGAGTCCGGTGCCCGCGCCGATTTGGAGAAGGATCTGAAAAGCCTGAAGTGCGTTTTGGAGCCATAGCGAGATGATGGCGGCGAGGAACATGAGGACGAATGTGGAGAGGCGGCCGATGTTCACGAGGGTTTTTTCGGGAGCTTGAGGGTTCACGAAACGTTTGTAAAAATCGTTGACTATGTAGGAAGAGCCCCAATTGAGATGGGTTGAAATTGTGGACATGTAGGCGGCGATGAGAGATGCGACGATGATGCCGAGAACGCCGGGGGGCAGGAAGGTGAGCATGGCGGGGTATGCGAGGTCGTTTCTGACGATGTGGGGATCCACGTTCGGGAAGGCGTGTTGAATGGACTGGAGGTCCGGGAAAACGACGAGCGAACAAAGGGCGACGATGATCCAAGGCCACGGGCGCAGCGCGTAGTGCATTGCGTTGAAGAAGAGGGTCGAACCGGTGGCGTGGCGTTCGTTTTTCGCGGCGAGCATTCTTTGGACGAGGTATCCGCCGCCGCCGGGTTCCGCGCCGGGGTACCAGACGCTCCACCACTGCACTGCGATCGGAATTATGAACGCGGAAATGAGAAGGCCGGTGCTTTGCTTGTTGCTGAGATCGAACGACGGGAAGATGTCGAGTTTTCCCACTACGTTCGGGTGAGTGAACAGGTGGTGGAGGCTGCCGATCATGGGGTGGCGGACCGCGTAAACGGCCGCGGCGACAGCACCCGCCATGGCTATGATGAACTGAACGAAGTCTGTGAGCAGCACTCCGAAAAGGCCGCCGAGGGCGCTGTATATGGCTGTGATAACGGATGCGATAACGATGGATTGAAGAGGGGTCATGTTTAGCATGATGCTGCCGATTTTTATGGCGGCGAGAGAGACGGCGGCCATTATCATGATGTTGAAGAAGAGGCCGAGGTAGAGGGCGCGGAAACCGCGCAGGAATGCGGCCGGACGGCCGCTGTATCTGATCTCGTAAAACTCGACGTCGGTCAGGACTTCCGAGCGGCGCCAGAGCTTGGAATAAACGAAAACCGTGAGCATTCCGGTGAGCAGAAACGCCCACCAAGCCCAGTTTCCGGCCACGCCGTTTTGCCGCACTATGTCGGTGACGAGGTTCGGCGTGTCTGTCGAGAATGTTGTGGCCACCATCGAGAAGCCGAGCAGCCACCACGGCATGTTTCTGCCGGAGAGAAAGAATTCGGACGAGCTTTTACCCGCCTTGCGGGCCGCGTAAAGGCCGATGATTAGCATTATTATGAAATAGATGATTATTATGTTCCAATCGATTGCTTTTAGAAGCATGGCTCGTCCTCCGATATTCGGATGAGAAAGGGCTAACAGGGATATTTATACCAGATGAAATGTTTGCGGAGAAGCGGGGCGGGAAATTAAACCCGGTTTCGTCGTGTTATCAGCGAATCAGGGACGAAACAGTATGCTTCCTCGTTCTCGCTCGATGCGCATCGTATAGTATCTCTTTTTCCGATTTCGATCCGCATTAGTGAAAAATGTGGGTTAGAATAGGACGGCGGCCGCGGAAGGAAGAGCGGTGCGCGGAAGCGGGATCATGAGACAAAGAGGCGGAGAAGCGGTTCCGGC
>JAKLIR010000371.1 GCA_022709505.1 bacterium
AGGCGGCCGGCAAGTTTCTCGAACTCTCGATGAATATTGAAATCGAAGAGTAATCGACACCGATAATCCATACGAAACAAAACGGGCCGCAAGGCCCGTTTTTATTTGTTTCAGACCGGATTTTTCGCTGGAAAAATCCGGGAAATCGTAAAAAGAGCGATCTACTGTGTTGCATCATCGACTCGAATTCGGTCACATACTAAACAGTATGCTCCCTCGTTCTCGCTCGATGCGTCTTGTATCTCATCTCTTTTTCCGATTTCAACCCACATTGGTGAAAAATGCGCCTATTTGTTTCAGACCGGATTTTTCGCTGGAAAAATCCGGGAAATTCAACTTGGCGACGCATTGCTTGGGAAAGAGTGGCGAGCTATGGGGTGTAAACGACTCTCACGTTCATAACGTTCGTGTTGTCGAACGCGTCCGACGCCACGATCGAGATTATATTGTCTCCCGGAATTAGATCGACGTAGGACTGGAACACGCCGAGCGAATCGACCGGCACGGCGACGCCGTTCAGAATAGCGGAAGAGTTCTTTTCCACACTGGCTTTCACGAGAATTGGGGTCGTTCTCGAATTGTAATACTGAGCGCCGACCGGCCCGACGAGCGGAAACGGCTCTATCAATGTTATATTGGGCGAAGTCGTGTCTTTTGTTATCGTTCTGGTGAGGGTTATTTTCTGCCCGAACGGGTCGGAGAGTACGACGTTGATATTATTCACACCTTCTTTCAGGTAAATCCTGATATTGAAGGTGCCGGACGCGGGTATGTTCGTCTCGCCGCTGAGCCCGCAGCATACGGACAGGTTCGCTGCTCCCCAGTCATCGGTTCCGTTGTCGAGGGTCGTTCCCGTAAAATCAACGTAGGGCGAAGTCGTTGCGAAGTGGTCCGGAGGGGATGTAAGCGTCAGTTCGAGATTGAGAGTCTTGGCCGAATCCGGAGTGTATTCGACGAGAGTTCCTCTTCCTCCGTAAGCCACAAGGTCATAGGTCGATGTCGCCGAACTGGTGTAGTAGTAGTCGCCCGCGCTGAATTCGGCGCTGTTCGCCATGGAGGTGTTCGTGTACGGGTTTTGCAATGATGGAGAAATAACCGTGCCCGACGTGCTCATGTAATCCACGAGGTTTGAAAAATCGGAGGTGTCCGGATAGGAATTGCTCTGCTGTGCGTAGCTTTCGATCGCGTCGCGAAGGCGCTCGGTTTCCGAGATCGTGTCGTATTCCTGTGTGTTCGCGTCGCTACAGTCTATGTTGTACACCTGATTATGATATGTCATCCTCCAGCCGTCGAAGCCCACGGTTCCCGTGGCGATGACCATAGTTACCGTATGCGTGGTTTCCGTAAGGCCCGAAGCGATTTTGTAATAGAACACCCGGTCGCTCTTGTATCCGTCCATCGCCTCAATCGAAGAAAGCGACAGGGCGCCTGAGAGATTCCCGTCTATATAAAATTCCACCGTGCCCGGGTTTCTGTAAGAACCGAGCGGAAGCAGCATGACTCCTACTTCCTTGAAGGGATTCGACATTGATGCGGACAGCCCTGAAGTCGTCCCTATCGCCGAGATCCACGGGTAGCCGGCGGTTCCCTCGAACAGGAGCCATGATCCGAGCGAGGGAAGATAGTATGTGACGTTTTTAAAGATAGCGGTCGTTCTTACTCTCTCGTCGAGCGACGGAGGAAACCACGGCCCGGGAGTGATTAACTGATAGTTGGCGGTCTGGCTCGCGGCCTGCCTTGCGCCGCCGCCTCCACCGCATCCGCATACGGCGACGGATAGCAGAGCGCAGGCGCAGATCGCCGTCACTGCGGATTTAATCATCTTTGTTCTGCTGTTGAATCCCATAAGTAATGAAAATACCATACGTTGGATTATTAATAATGCTAAAACATAATCGTTTAATTTTAAATAAGCGCCCGATCATTTAGCCCGGATTTGTAAATAGCTTGATCCAAGTGGCGGATTCGGGATTGGATCAGAGCCGGGAAAAGCGGGTATGTCAAAGGTGAAATCGAAACATAGCGGCGCTCTTCTCGGCCGGATCGAGAGAGGGAGAAACGGGGCGCCGGGTCTATGGCGGTTCAATGGTGTAAGCTGTATGATATAATCTTGAATTTGCTGTATTTGATGCGTGTCCGGAAAGATGTTCACGGCTGAGTTAAGGCGACCGCTCTGAAAGGCGGCGATCTTATCGGCGGTGCGGGGATGGTTGTGGTTTCGGAGATCAAACGGCGGATGGTGCTCTGATGGGTTACTACCATCTACATGGAATAGTGTTGCAATCTCAAGACATAAGGGAATCCGATGTGGCTGTAACGGTTCTCACGGTCGAGAGGGGCAAAACAAGATTCATGGTGAGGGGCACGAAAAAAATCGAGAGTTCTCTCAGGGGGGCCGTGGAGCCTTTTACGGAAGGGCATTTTTTTGTTGCGGAGCGTAGGGCGCTCGACGTGTTGAGCGAATGGGAGCGGACGGCGGATAATTACGATATCAAGAAAAATATGAAAAGGGCTATTCTTGCAGGTTATTTCGCAAGATACGCACTGGAATTATCGGCGGAAAACGAACAGGATTATTCTCTCTATATACTGTTTAAAAATATATTTAAATTACTTCAAACAGAACTCAAGAATGATATAATTAAAATGTTGTATGAATGGGGTTTTTTGACTATTTTCGGGACGGCCCCGGAAATAGGCGTTTGTTATAATTGTGGGAAAATGCGAAATTCCGAAAAAACTTACTGGGATATCGCGGGTGGAGGATTTTATTGCGGGGCGTGCCGCCCCATGGCGGAAGACGCGCTTTTTCCGCTCAGCGCAAAGAGCGCTGAAACCGGGGAGGCGGTGTCGCGAGCCGCGGTTGCTTTGACGGAGAGGATGGTAAGGTCTCAAAAAGCGTTGGAGAAGATAGTCGCGCCGCTGAGTGCGATTTCGCAAGATTCGGGTTCGACTCTGGAATTTTCAAAAGGGTTGATTCGATTCTGCCGGTATCATTTAAGGGAAGACATTCCCAATTGGCTTGTGAAACTGGAGCATGCATCGGAAGAAAGAATGAAATGAAATTCGACATATAAATCGAGAGTAAACTCCGGAGGGGTCGTATGTTCCGAAAGATATTGCGCACGAGAGCCGCGAAGGCGGTATCGATAATTGAAATCTTCGCGCTCGTCATAACACTCACCTATGGACTTGCGCCGAGAACGGCCGCGGCCCAACCGGAAAGTGTTAAAGAGCTCAGGATAGCCGCCGTCGGAATAGAGAACCTGACGGGGCGGGACCTGATGAAGGAAGCGCATGGGATAGACATGCTACTGGCGGAAGTTACCGATGTGCCGAACATCGAACTGGTTCCGCAGGAGGAAGTCAAGACGGCCCTGAAAGACACGGAGCCGAATCCGGACGTTGCGATCTCAGTCGGAGAGGCGGTCGGAGCGGACGCCGTCTTAGTGGGTTTTGTTTCGGACTTGAAATTCGAAGGGACTGAACAGGCGGAGGTCGAAGTCGGCCTTTCGCTTTACAGTGTGGCGGATGGGAACCTTCTGAGCGAGGCGATGGTGGTCGGCCACGCAACGAGGCTCGGCTTTTCCGGCGAACCGGAGCAGCTCGCGGAGCTTGCAATAAGGGACGGGCTTAGAACCGCGTCCGGGTTCTTGTTCGAGAACCTGACGCATTTCGGCGTCGTCACCATGGTTAAAGGCAACGAAGTTTTCACGAACATGGCCGAGCGCGACAATATACGAGTGGGCGCTGAGATAGCGGTATTCAGAGGCGTTGAACAGATAGCAAACGTGGAGGTCAAGGATGTCAGCCTCGCGCACTCGAGCGGAACGATAATCACGCAGAAAAAAGGGATAAGCATCAAGACCGGCGATAAAGTGC
>JAKLIR010000372.1 GCA_022709505.1 bacterium
GCGTTTTCTCACCCGAACTTACATACAACGGAATAATGACGGCAATGCGCGAAAGACGGTTTTTCGTTACGACCGACAAAGCTGTAAAAGTTCTCCTGAAATGCGGCGGCTCATACATGGGCGGCATCGTGAAATCGGAAAAGCCCGGTCTTTCCATTTCCGTTGAAAGCAAGGGCACCGCCATCATCGCGAATGTTAAGCTCGTGACCGTCAAGGGTAAAGTTGTCTCCGAATGGAAGCCTAATGCAAAGAAGTTTGGGAAAAATATATCCCCGAAGATAAATACGGCCGAACCGCGATGGTATGTCGTTGTTTCTCTTCTTTCGGACGGCGGTTACGCGGTTTCAGCGCCGATATTCGTAAAACCTTGATCCGTATTATTCGCCGGAATAATCCAGTTTATAGATATGTGGCTGAGTTCGAGTCTCTGTCCTCAACACTGCGAGTCGCCGCTTTATCATTGTGGCCGCGTGAGCGGCCCTGCCTCGCGTTACAAATTTCCTCTGGTAAGCATGAGTGTCAATAGGTCTGTGATTACTGAAAAATATTGGAGAAACATACATACGAGCGTTTTAAATTTTGGATTGCGACAATTTATTGTCGCCTTCATCGCAGGGAATTAATTCCCGGACATGATGCCCTCGAGCCATTACGAGAAAACTGCGTGAGAAACATTTTTACCTTATCAGTCCGAGAGAAAGGAGCTGGAATGGCTGAAGGGGAAAAAAGGTATGGGTAATGAGAGAAGGCGGAATTCGGAAAAAAAACTGAAATAAAAAACCCCCCGCGGATGCGAGGGGTTTGATTGTCGAGGTAATACTTGCCTGTTGTTCAGACTTTATTAACGTTTGCGGCTTGTTTGCCTTTCGGGCCGTTTACAACCTCGAACTCGACTTCTTGACCCTGATCGATGGTTTTGAAACCGTCACCTTGGATCGCCGAGTAGTGCACGAATACGTCGTCGCCGTCCGGGCGTTCGATGAATCCGTATCCCTTTGTTGCGTTGAACCACTTTACTTTACCTCTGGTCCTCGTCATTTACTGCCTCCTTGTTTCGTTTTGCAGGTGCGCTGTGAAACTTCCTGCCGCTGTATTTCGCGAATGCTAAAACACGGGCGGATTGTTCGAATGGTGCAATTGCTTCACGTCATATTGCTTTGGGATTTTCCTTGTGCGTCCTGCAGTTAGTGCCGTTGTCTTGCTCTCATTAAATGAGGGGAATTTCAAATTCCATAGAACATACGGTCTTACAGTGATTATTGTATGACGCCGATGTTTAAAAATCAAGAGAAACTTATTTTTTTTGCATCGAGTGCGCCCGCTTTGTCCGGTGTGGCTTTGATGTTATAATCGGATGCGCGGCGAATCCGCATGATAATGAATCGACGATTGAGAGGTGGGTAAATGGGCGTAGTTTTCAAAAAGGAAGGGTTTATAGCAATGGTGGGGCTCAACACCCCGGAGACTCGGAACGCGCTCGGGCCGGATACTCTGCTTGAATTGAACAAGTGTTGGGAGGAATGTAACGCGGACAACTCGGTTCGGGCCGTAATTCTATATTCCGAACTGCCGGACATATTCTGCTCGGGGATGGATCTTCGCACGGCGATACCGGTGATGACCGGGGCGCGGCCGCCGGAGACCGAAGGAGAAAAGTGGCTTGTTTCGGACAACAAAGCTGTCGGGAAGGCCATGCTGAAGCACAAGGACCTCGACCGCCCGGTGATCGCCGCCGTGAACGGATATTGCCTCACCGGCGGTTTTGAAATGGCTATGGGATGCGAGTTGCGCGTGGCGTCCGAGGACGCGATTTTTCAGATGCGCGAAACACGGCTCGGCATAATGCCGATCGGCGGCTCCAACGTGTTTCTTCCCATGCAGGTCGGCTCCGCCAGAGCCATGGAAATTCTTCTCACCGGGAATGAATTTTCAGCCGAAACATTGCTCCAGTGGGGTTTTCTGAATCGGGTCGTTACGAAAGAAAAACTCATGGAAGAGGCCATGGCGTTCGCCGAAAGGATCGCCGGGAACGGCCCCAAATCAGTGCGCGGCATGGTGCGGCTTTCGCGCCAGATCAAGGGGCTGGGTTTAGACGAAGCGATGAACAAGGAACTAATGGTCGGCGCGCCGGTTTTTGTGAGCGACGACGCGCGCGAAGGCGTGCGAGCACAAAAAGAAAAACGAAAACCCGATTTCAAATGATGATTTATATGTGTTTAATCCCCATTTTTCATCAACGTGGGGTTATGCGTGTGGAATGAGCGCCGGCGGATTTCAGGCGCGGAAATCGTTGATCGAAATGGCGGACGGATCCGCCGTTGAGCGGATCGCCGAGAAAACGAGAGCCGCCGCCTGCTGATCCGTTAGTGAATACGGGCCGTTTTTCCATTTCCTGCCGACATTCGGACGAAAACCCGACGATTTGAAGGTGTTCTTTTCCTTTAACATGTACGTGCCGGGCCGCATATCGAGAGAATCGTCTTTTTCCGCCATCATGAAAGCGTCGATCAAGGCCGGGCCGTCGAAAATTTCGGCTCTAAGCCATTCGGGCAGGTTCTCCGTATATGAATATGATGATTTCTGTTTGTCGTGAAATTCCACCAGCTTCTCGATTATGTCCGTGTCAACGAACGTGTTCCGGGCATCCACCAGCACGAGTCTTTTGGCTCTTCTGCTCGTTGATGCGTTCATGGCTCTTTTTATAGGTTCCGTGGCGTATGTCCTGAACAGGCTCACGCCGTTCAGCGCGGCAAAATTGCCGAGGGGATTTTCCTCCGGCCTGTGGCCGCCGATGAGGACTATGTTCAACGGCGCCGCTATCTTCTTGAACCTCGATATCATAAGGCTGAGCGGGCTTGTTTTCTCTCGCACGGGATTCAGCAGCCATTCGATCACCGAGTCCGGCGTTATATCCAGCATTATATGTACGTCGGGTTCGAGCATTATACATCCTTTCCGAAATTCATTTATAAATAAACCGGAACGCTTGCCTTTTGTCAAACAAAAAAATCAACGCGGTTTTCGTTCTACAGCTTCACGAACCATTTTTTTCTATAAAAAACACCCATTACGCATATCCAGACAGCCACGTAGAACAGCGAGAATGCGAGGGATCCGTTGCAAGGGCCCGCCCACGAAACGAAGAATCTCTGAACAAACCACGCCCTGAAGTGTTCCGCCCCGCTTTCAGGGCTCGGGAACAGCGAGGCGATTCCGTAGAATGCACCGGAAACCATGTAAACTAAAAGTGAGTTGGTTCCAAGGTATATGAACGGCGGGTTCCAGAAGCGGATTTTCTTCAAATCCACGGTCCACAGGGTTGCCCCGAAAAGCGCCATGGCCGCTCCGCCCGTGAAAACCACGTAAGATGGGCTCCACAGGTTCTTGTTTATAGGGAAAAAGCGGTCCAGCACGAAGAACCCCAAGGCGGCGGACGCCGCGCCGACTACCACCAGATACGCTGATTTGTCTCCCAAACTACGAGTCGATTTCACCAAGTGACCGACGAGTACCCCGATCAGACATGTCGATACCGTCGGCAGGGTGTGGAGCAGTCCTTCGGGATCCCACGCCGGGCGGTAAAGATGGCCTCTCATCAGGAGATTGTCCACATAAGCCGCGAGATTTCCCTGTTGGGACAAGTCGCCCGGCCCGAAACCCGGCACAGGCACTGTTTTCATCAGTAGCCAGTATAGCGCCGTCAGCCCAACGGCAAACGCAGCCCGTCCTTTCAGATTAAAATTCAACACTATGAAAGAGGCAATCAAATATACGAGACCTATTCTTTGCAGGACGCCCATGATGCGCCATGTTTCGAGGCCTCTTCCGGGATTGAAGTTCCCTATGAACCCGAACAGGAAGAGCAGC
>JAKLIR010000373.1 GCA_022709505.1 bacterium
TTCAGGAATGAAGCTCCGATGTTCCAATTGCTGAACGCATCATAGCCCAAGCGAGCAGTGATTGTGTTCTTCTCGGTCTGTTCGTTGGACATCTTCTCGCCTGCATTATCGAAGTAGCCGATGTCGAGAAGGATGGGTTTCGCATCGTAGGTGTACAGCATACCCCAGTCAGCGTCCCAGATGTGGCCCCTCTTGCCGGGCACATCGAGCGTCGGGATGTAAAGGTTGTTCCATTTGTAAATCGCGAACGGAACGAACATAAGGCCGGTTGTCAGTTTGTGAGCTCCGCCCTTAATGTAAACCTTTGCTTCCACCGGGAAACTGGTGCTGTTGGCGTTGAGGCCGTTCACGCCGAGCTGATCGGCGATTCTGTACGTCACCAAGCCACCGATATTCTGCTCTTCTTTCGCCGCTGTGATTTCCACCGCATGCAGACTCCAGCGAGCTTCCTGCGTTTTGTCATCCCTGTTCCAGAACCTTACGTTCATGTGAACGGGAATGTCTTCCGCCGCGAATACGGGAAGAGCTATGCTCATCACGAAAATCGCGATAAAAAATCCTAAAAGTTTCTTCATATAACCTCCTTGGAAATCTTACTGCTTAGTGTGATTTCAGACGGAGTGCTTTCAGTCCCTTCTCTCGAACCATACTTTTTAAGAGTGTCCACGTTTCCTCTTAATTTCCGGTACGGAGTCCGGAACTGTTCCAAGTTCGTTTCACCTCCCATCGTCGCGGTGTCCCGTCCGTGTTGTTTCTTACTATAGTGTCCAGCCATCCGGCGGTTTTTTTCACTTTTGTGAAATTTTTCAGCCGTCCGGCCTTAACCGCATTGCTCAAGGTACTGCCTTCCATCAGATGCGGCGATTTCTTCCGCTTCCAATTATTACTATCCGCCGGTCGGTTTGTTTGTTGCGAAATTTTTAAAAAAGTACGGACGGAGCTTCTTCCGGCATTTGCGTATTTGTGCAACTTCGATCGTTTGCACGAAGCCGGAATTGTGATAAAATCATTCGTGGAGACGCCATGACAAGAATACGGATATTCCTTTGTTTATATCTATCTCTATTTTTCGCGCCGGCATTTTCTTTTTTTCACATCGCTTCGGCGCAACAGTCGGAGCGCACAGGATATGTCAGGCCCGAGATTAAAAACGCCATTAATGTAACCCCTGCAATGATTTCACCGGTTAATTTGCCCGCTGACGACAAATGGTTCGCCGCAATGGTTGACGACCCGAGGACGGGACGTTTCAAGTTCGGCCACGTCTCGATGATTACACGCCCCGAAGGTTCTTCAAGGTCTTCGTTCGAGATATCGAACATGTTTCAGACCAAGATATACAACGTGGATTTTTCACGAGCAGATGTTTTTGAAAAAGACATTTATGATTCGGCGTCTGGGCGCATTCTCCAAACTACCATAAAAGGTAACTCAAAATATATTCTCTACTGGTTCGTCGGGGAAAAGATGACTCCGGAATCGAGCGTCTCTTACGACAAGACCGTGGTCTATTCCTTGGACGAAGGGAAAATATATCTCACTTACGGAAAAGACCCGAAGGCGCCTGTTAGAACATTCCCGATCGAGAAGGATTCCGTGTCTTATATGTCCTCCTTCATTTTTATGCTAAAGTGTAAGTGGACCGACAAAACCAAGATATACCATTTCCGGTATTTCGATCCTTTCCATGAAAAGTATCGGGATGAATATTTGAAAAGCGATGGAGTCTCTAAAGATGGCGTGGTGAAGTACGAAACCGTGTGGGAAGGGTTCGGAGATGCGCCCACGACGACCTTCTGGGTGACTTTCCCGAAACCGGGAGAACGGCTTGGAAAATTCAAAAAAATAATAATAGATCCCAAAATCAACAGATACACGACTCTCGTGCCCACCACCAAGAAAGATGCGCTGAAACCGCCCCGACCCTACATCGATTGATCAACCCGCATTGTTGAAAAATGTGTGTTAATCCCGAGTTAGCCTATTCCTCCGAAAATTCTTCTTTGTAACGAATGGTGGAATTGGATATAATTAGCGGATTGTTTTTTACCGGAGAGTGAAAATGGAAAAATTATTCTACCCTAAAAGCGTCGCGGTGGTCGGCGTTTCCGAATCTCACGACAACCTTGGCAAGAACATCGTTAAGAACTTGATCGACTTCGAATACGAAGGTCCCATATACCCGGTCGGACCGAAAGGAGGAGACGTATTCGGGCTTAGGATTTTCGAATCGCTTAAAGATATTGACGGAAAGATAGACCTCGCCGTCTTTCTCATTCCCGCGAAAGCGGTCGTTGCGCAATTCGAAACATGCGCCGAATTGGGGGTTAAAAGAGTCTGCATTTCGAGCGGTGGTTTTTCGGAACTCGGCGAGGAGGGAAAAGTTCTTGAAGAGAAACTACTCGGCATCGCGAGGGAAAACGACATGCGGTTCCTCGGGCCGAATTGCATATCATTCATCAATCAAGATGCGGGGGTGTGCCTTCCGTTCGTAAGGCTGTCCCGTTTTCAGAACGGCAGCACAGCGCTGCTCACACAGAGCGGCGGAGTGGGGCTCAGTTTCATAAACATGTTTCAGGGCGAGAACATCGGAATCAACAAATATGTAAGTCTCGGGAACAAGCTGAACATAGGCGAGCCTGACCTGCTGCCGTTCCTCGAGAAGGACCCAAATACGAAAACGGTCTGCATGTACCTCGAAGAAGTGGACCGCGGACGCGAGTTCATGTCTTCCGTCCGAAGTTGCACGAAGCCGATAGTGATAATGAAGTCCAACACGACCGAATCCGGCGCGCGCATGGCGAAATCGCACACGGCGGCAGTCGCCAACGACGACAAAGTAGTGGACGCCGCGTTCAAACAGCTTGGGATCGGGCGCGTGAAAGACCTCGATGAAATTGCGCCTTCGTGCAAGATTTTCGATATGCCGCCGATGAAAGGAAACAGAGTTGCGATCATAACTCCCACGGGAGGCTACGCCGTCATTCTCGCGGACATGTGCGACGAATACGGCTTCGAGATCCCACCCTTCCCTCCGGACTTCATCGACTTCGTTTCAAAGCATGTGCGGGCCGGCGTCATCAAGCTTACGAATCCTCTCGACCTCGGGGACATGTTCGAGTTCCAGATGGTTTCAAACATTGTCGCCCGGGCGCTTCAAGGGGACAATTTCGACGCGATCATTCTCTCATACATTTATCTGCGCAACGTGGGCATCCCGGTGGACACGGCGAATATTTTCCCGCTCCTCGACAAGATGCTGAAGATAATTCCGAAGCCCGTTATTCTGTCACTGGTCGGCGACCCGGCGGACATATCACAGATTCAGAAAACGACGAAGTACCCGATCTTCTCGAGTCCGGAAGAATCCCTCCGCGCTCTGGCCCTCCTGAGAGATCACTCGTTGAATGCGATCTCGTTGAGAACGCAGCAACCCGTTATGAAAGACATAGATGAGAAAAAGATTTCGGGAATCCTCGATGCTGCGGCGAAGGAAGGGCGGAAAGAACTTGGAATGGAAGCCCTCGAAATCGTATCGGCTTGCGGAATAAGAACCGCCGAATGGCGACTTGCCGATTCGCCCGCCGCGGCGGCCGCCGCCGCCCGAGATCTGGGCTTCCCTGTTGCTATGAAAATCGCCTCGCCGGACATACTTCACAAAACAGAGGTCAAAGGCGTTCGGGTGGGGATCAACACCGCGGAAGAGTGCGAAGCCGCCTTCGGCGAAATGGTTGAAAACGCGCGCGCTAAGTTGCCGAAAAGCGACATAAAAGGCGTGTACGTTCAGAAGATGGTGAAAAGCGAACGAGAGCTTTTAATAGGCGCGAAGAAGAACGATTCGTTCGGTCAT